>DASREH010000106.1:0-12893 GCA_035652195.1 Candidatus Udaeobacter sp.
GCGATATTCCACCAGCCGTGAACCAGCAATTGCGGCATCTGGTCATCGGGGAAACCGATCGCATGCAGCATGATCAGCCAGTAAATGCCGTGTGCCGGAACGAGAATGTCCTTGCCGATGATTTGCAACGCGGGCCATCTATCCCGAAAAGTTGAGGGTTGAGAGTTAAAAGTTGGGAGAGACGGGTCGTAGCCGGCGAAGCTGATGTAGTTGGTCAGGGCGTCGAACCAGACGTAAGTGACGAAATCTTTGTCGAATGGAAGTTCAATTCCCCAATCCAACCGCGATTTCGGGCGCGAGATGCAGAGGTCGCCGCTGATTTTTTCAACGGCATTGCGCAATTCCGTCTGGCGAAAATCGGGAATGACTGCGTCTGGTCGACCATTGAGATACTCGAGCAACCATTCTTTGTATTGGCTCAGCTTGAAGTAATAGTTTTCTTCCTCGCGAAACTCAATGTCGCCCCACTCCGGGCCGAATTGGCCGTCTGGCCCCCGCTCTTTGTCCGTTAGGAATTGCTCCTGGCGGACTGAGTAGTAACCGGACTGTTTGTCCTTGTAGATCTGGCCCTGCTCGAACAGGCGCTGGAGAATTCCTTGAACAACTTTCTTGTGACGGTCGCTGATTGTTTCGGCCCAGTCATCGTATTGGACATCCAGTTTCTTCGCGAGTTCCGTGAACTCCTGCGTAATACCTTTAACGAATTCAGCTGGAGCGACTCCAGCTTTGGCGGCGGATTGCTGGACCTTTTGTCCATGTTGATCGACACCGGTGAGAAAAAACACCTTCTCACGCTTGAGCCGGTGATAGCGCGCGATCACATCGGCCAGCACCATCTCGTAAGCGTGCCCGACATGGGGTGACGAATTCGTGTAATAGATCGCAGTGGTGATAAAAAATGTCCTGGCCATCTTGCGATTACATCTGTAACGGCAGTCTGTGAGTGTCGCAAACAAGCCGCGACGACCAGCTTTGGAAGGCAAATCAGTCCTGGATTAGATTAGCTTTTCGCCTTTCTGTAATGGAGACTGAGTCATGGAAAAATATCTGAAGCTCCTTCTTTCCGTTCTGGCAGCGGCGGTTTGCACGGTAAGCTTCGCTGCAGACAAGCCCAGTTGCGGCAAGACGGGTAAAAATTGCCCGATGAACGACAACAAGGCTTGCAACTGCGGCAAGAGCTGCAGCTGCTAAGGGCATCAGGTGCCCAGCGGTCAGCATCATGTTGCAGGGCCGCTAATCACACCGGTTCTGCAACGTCCGTTGCAGTTTAGTCAGACGATACCGTGATTGGTCAGGCGCTACGCTCCGGCGCCAACGAACATGCATTCGCGTTCTGTTCAATCTGAATAGTGCAGTGCTCGATTTGGAATTCATCGTGCAGGTGTTGGCAAACCCGGTGTAAGAACTCGTCACCGCAGCTGCCGTTAGGCATCTCCAGATGCGCAGTCAGCGCCGTTTGCGTCGTACTCATCGGCCAAATATGCAGATCGTGCACTGCGGTAACGTTGGGAAGTTCCGCGAGATAATTCTGCACTTTTGCAAGGTCCACACCTGCGGGAACAGCGTGCAGCGCATATTTAACAGACTCGCGCAGCAATCCCCATGTGCCGATGGCAATCACCACGACGATGACAAGGCTCATGAGCGGATCAATCCAGTACATTCCAGTGAGCTGAATCGCTAAACCCGCAAACACGACACCAAGCGATACGCCGGCGTCCGCAGCCATATGGAGAAAAGCGCCCTTGATGTTCAGATCACGATGCCGCCCGCTCATGAAAAGCAATGCAGTTGCGGCGTTGACCAAAACTCCTACGCCCGCTACGGCCATGATCGTCGCACCCGGAATTTCCTCCGCATGACCAAAGCGCTGAATCGCTTCCCACGCGATTGCTCCGATGGCAATGAGCAAAAGAATGGCGTTTGCCAGCGAAGCGAGAATCGAGGAACTGCGCAGACCATAGGTGAAACGCTCGCTGGGCTTGGTTTGTCCGAATTCACTCGCGCCCCAGGCGAGTAACAGGCTGAGTACGTCGCTGAGGTTATGTCCGGCGTCAGCGACCAGCGCAAGTGAGTGGGTGAAAAAACCACACAGGGCTTCCGCGGCAACGTAGGTGAGATTTAGCGCGATCCCGATTGCGAATGCTTTACGGTAGCTGACAGGACCCTGGAGGTGAGTTGGCGACTGGTTGTGTTCGTGCGGCATGTCGGGCGCCTATTTTTTGACCCACACAATTACAACACCAATCGGGCAAAAAATCCCGCCGATAATCATCGCGTTAGATCAATGCACGCGATTTCCGCTCGGCCCATTCATATAGAACTGGCAACACCAACAGTGTAAGGAATGTCGCACTGATAATGCCACCTATGACAACTGTCGCCAGCGGTCGCTGCACTTCAGCGCCGGCGCTTGTTGACAATGCCATCGGAATAAAGCCGAAAGCGGCGACAGCTGCAGTCATCAGCACGGGTCGGAGGCGCGTAAGAGATCCTTCAATCACCGCGGAGCGGACGTCGCGGCCCTGTTCCCGCAGTTGATTTAAATAACTGATCATCACCACACCGTTGAGCACAGCGACTCCACTCAATGCGATAAAGCCTACAGCGGCGGAAATGCTGAACGGCATATTGCGAAGCCAGAGTGCAATAACGCCACCGGTAGCAGCCAGCGGAACACCGGAATAGACAAGCAGCGCTTGTCGCACGCTGCCGAAAGCGGTGAAGATAAGAACGAAGATGAATATGAGGGCGGCGGGAACAACGATCGCCAGCCGTGCCTTGGCTTCGCGAAGATTCTCAAATTGTCCTCCAAATTCAAGCGTATAGCCTGTGGGCAATTTGACTTTCTCGCGCACTTTTGCGTCAGCTTCGCGAACCCAGCTTTCCACATCACGGCCTTGCAGGCTCACCATGAGTGCTGCCCGTCGTTGTCCCGAGTCGCGTAAAATCGGAGAGACCGTTTTGACCTGTTCAATATCGGCGAGATCGCCCAGCGGTAACAGACCCACATCTCCAACGCGCACCGGCAAGGCACGGATCTTTTCCAAGCTTTCCCGATCGGCGTCCGCGAGCCGAACCACAATGTCGAAGCGCCGATTTCCGTCGAGCATCGTTCCGACCGTCGCTCCTGCGAGTGCGGTAGTAATCGCCTGATTCACATCGCCCGCATGAAGGTTGTATTTCGTCAACACGTCACGTTTGACCTTAATTTCAAGCATCGGAGCTCGTCCTGTGATTTCGTACTCGACTTCTCCCTCACCTTCACGAGTTCCGGGAATTTGTTCCAGGACCTCCTTCACTTCCGATCCCAATCGCTCCAGCACGTCATAATCGTTTCCGAAAATTTTAACGGCGATGTCCGCGCGAATACCTTCCAGCATTTCATTAAAACGCATTTCCACCGGCTGCGCGACCATCACGCGGGCATCGGGATTTAACGCTTCAATTTCGTTGGTGATAAGTCTTGCCAGCTCCTCCTTGCTGATTGGCCGATTGCCGGCCTTGCGCCATTCGCTTTGTGGTTTGTAGTAGATGTAAAAATCGCAATCGCTTGGAGGCATTGGATCGGTGGCAATTTCGGCGCTGCCAATGCGTGAAAAAACGTGAGTGACCTCCGGGATCCGTTTGGGAAGTTCCTGCTCGGTCTTTCGCTGCTGCTCAACACTTTCACTAAGACTAATGCTGGGCGAACGGTAGACCATCATCGTGAAGGTCCCCTCGTCGAGCTTCGGTATAAAATCTGCGCCCAGATGGCGAAAGATGACCATGGCCAGTGCGAACAACGCAATGGCGCCGAGTAGAACCAGCCATCGCAATCGCAAGGACCACCGAAGGATGGGCGCGTAAACGCTTTTAATGACGCGGATAACGAAATTGTCGCGTTCCATGATCCGGCCTCTCAGTAGAAATGAGCAGAGTGCCGGCATCAAGGTAAGCGCTAGTACCAACGATCCACCCAACGCGAGCATCACCGTGAGCGCCATCGGGTGAAACATTTTTCCCTCAATGCCCGACAACGCCAGAATCGGCACGTACACAATCGCAATGATCAAGACACCGAAGAACATTGGCGTTCCGACCTGCTTGCTTGCAGAAAGCACAACGTGCAACCGCTCTTCGGTTGTCAATCGTCTCTCGAGCTCATGTTGTTTTGCGCCAAGTTGCCGCACGATGTTCTCAACGATGACAACAGCACCGTCGATGATTAATCCGAAATCGATCGCGCCGAGACTCATCAGATTTCCGGAAATCCCAAAGCGAGTCATGCCTGTGATCGCAAACAGTAGTGCCAGTGGAATAGCAGCCGCCACAATGAAGGCGGCGCGCCAGTTCCCAAGAAGGAAAAGCAACACCGCGATAACAAGCAATGCTCCCTCGAACAAGTTCGTGGCGACGGTTCGAATGGTGCGGTGTACCAGGTTCTTTCTGTTGTATTCCGGACTAATGACAACGCCAGACTGCAGACGCTTCTGAATTTCCGCCATTCTTTCGGCTACCCGTTCGGCAACCGCGTGGCTGTTCTCGCCCATGAGCATCATGGCCACGCCGAGCACCGCTTCTCTTCCGCTATGTGTGGCTGCTCCCGTGCGAAACGCGTGCCCGATTTGAACTTCGGCAAAGTCCTTTACACGAAGCGGCAGCACTGCTGCTGCGAATTTCACGGGTAGCTCCGCGATTTCCTGAGATGACGTCACGCGACCAACTCCACGAACAACCAGTTGTTCGCTTCCCGCATTGACGATACCGCCCCCAGCGTTTTCGACGTTTTCGCCAACAACTTTTGCGAGATCGTCAATCGTCAATCCCGCGTCGCGAAGCTTCGCGATGTTTGGCTGAATGACGATCTGCTTAACATAGCCGCCGTAAGCGTTGACGTCAGCAACACCAGGCACGGTGCGCAGTTGGGGCTTGATTACGTACTCCTGGATTTCCCACAGAGCCATCAACTGCGCTTCGCGCGTTGGGGGGACATTTGGCGCGTCCGGGGCGTAGTCGAGTGTATAATAAAATACTTCTCCCAACCCGGTTGTGATCGGAATCAGTTTCGGTGTTACTCCGCGCGGCAATGAGTCGGCCGCGCTTTGAAGCCGCTCAGTAACCAGTTGGCGCGCGCGGTAGATGTCGCTCTTGTCACTGAATTGGAGTGTGATTTGCGATAACCCGAAGCGCGACAGCGATCGCATTTCGGTTATGCCTGCAACACCGCCCAGGGCCATCTCCAGCGGCACTGTCACAAGCTTTTCCACTTCATCCGGCGCGAACGCCGGGACGGTAGTGTTCACTTGCACTTGGACTCCGGTGATGTCCGGAATCGCGTCCATCGGAAGCTTGGTGGCCGACCAGAGTCCAACAACAAGAAGACCGAAAGCGCCCATCAGCACGAGAACTCTTTGCCGAACAGAGAACTCCAGGATCCTGTTGATCATCGCTGCCGGTCCTCCTGGTACAGCTTTTGGCCGGTAAAAATCTCCAGTGCCTGCGCAGCTTCGAGCGCCTCCTTCTGTGCATTATTGGATGCAGAAATGGCTTCGAGATATTCTTTTTGGATTTCAATGTACGTACTCAGTGGGACAGCCCCGAGGCGATATTTTCGGTCGGCTAACTCGGATGCCTCGCGCAATTTGCTCATTGCGCCGGTGTTCCAGGTTTGAATCTCGCTCCGCTTTGCTTCCAGGATGGCGGCGGTTTGCGTAACGCGCTTTTCCACCTCGCGCACGGTCATGGTCAATGAGGCCTCAGCTTGCTGTTGGCGCGCCTTGCTGCTGGCGATGTTCCCGAGGTTCTGGTCCCACAAAGGCAAGGGCACTGAAAAACCCAGGCCCGCCCGATGTTCGCGATCGATTGAATTCTCGAAAGAGTAAAACGGTCCCACCGCAACAGCCGGGAACCTCTCATTTTTCGACAATGCGACTTTAAAGCCCTGCTGAGCGAGCTCGACCTGCCGGATCCGAATCTCGAACGCATTTGTCCGCGCCGCACTCAGCAGGCGCGGTACAGAAAAGGCGGGAAAAGCCACCGAACTTGCACTTACCGTTACAGCTGCGCCGGCACGTCGCCCGCACAACTCGTTCAACTCTGCTGCAATCGTCTCCTCAGCTAAGGTCGATTCGCGTTGCTGTCTTTGAAACGTCAGCAACGTGGCACTAATAATCTGAGCTTCCAATTGCGGCGCGACCCCCGCGAGTGGTCGCTGCTTTAGAACGTCATTAAGCGCTTCGGTTCGGGAGGAGACTTCCTGTACCGCGGCTGTTCTCTCCCGGGCGTTTCTGAACGCATAAGCCAACGAGCGAACTCGCGCAGCGAGCGTTATGCGAAATTGCTTCAAGTGTAGCTCGGCCAGCGCGAGATCGTGGTTCGCAATCGCTTTGCGCAGTGCCATGCGACCCGGATACTCGAAGCTTTGGGTAAGCGAAAAAACCACGACCGCGCCGTCGCCGCTTGCTCGTCCTGCATTCTCGCGCGAATTTTTATAGCCAAGTTCCGAGCTTAATTCCGGGTTTCGGCGGGTTCCGGCGGTATGCACCGTTCCTTTGGCAGCGGCAATCTCAGCAACGAAAAAACTCAGTTCAGGATTTCGTTGGAGGGCCTCTTGAACCAGCGCATCCGGGGTTTCCGCGAGCGCGTTGATACATGTCAGCGCAATGCCGCTGGCTGCGAGCAATCTGATTAATCTGTAAATGGACATTGTTTCTGAAAAAATGGACAAGCCCACAACACACCCGTGTCGTGGCGTTAAAAAACCGTGAGCGACGAAGCCTGCGCGGACACACCGCGCCTGCGCTCGATATCAGGCCAGCTGAGGCGGATGATCAATCGCGGCAGGCGATCCATCCGGTGCAAATTGCACACTGGTCAAAAACAAAACATGGACTCCAAACGCCGCGGTGATGTCCAGCACGACACTCGAAGTGATGACATTGCCGTTATGAACCGCACACGAGCAATGCCCGCAAGGCGACTTCTCGTGCTGTGAATCCGACTGTGAACTTTCCGAAACGCAATGATTGCCCCGCAAGTCGGCAATTGAATCTGCAACGATATCGCCGGCAAACGCGCACAACCCAACGAAGGCCATCACTGAAAGCAACCGGGGTCTGCCAGCAAATCGCATCGGCCCACCTCTTAGCGTCCGTGGTTGAAGGTGTCAACCATAACTCAGGGCATTACAGGCGCGTGTTACGAAGCCGCAATGCGTTAGCTATTACCGAGACCGAGCTGAAGCTCATTGCAGCACCGGCGATCATCGGACTCAGCAGCACCCCAAAAAATGGGTAAAGCACACCGGCGGCGATCGGTATGCCGAGTGCGTTGTAGATAAAGGCAAAAAATAAGTTTTGCCGGATATTTCGCATCACCGCGCGACTAAGATGGATCGCTTTGACGATTCCCATCAGATCGCCTTTCACGAGTGTGATGCTGGCGCTCTCGATTGCCACGTCAGTCCCCGTTCCCATGGCAATCCCCACATCCGCCGCGGCAAGCGCCGGCGCATCGTTGATCCCATCGCCCGCCATGGCAACAACGCCGCCTTTGGATTTAAGATCCCTCACGATTGCGATCTTTTCATCCGGGGTCACGTCGGCGCGGACATCATCGATGCCCAATTCACGCGCAACAGATTCAGCGGTCCGCCGGTTGTCGCCCGTACACATGATAATCTTCAAACCCATTGCATGAAGTTCGTCGACAGCTTGTTTTGTACTCGGCTTAATCGGGTCCGCGATTCCCAGGACCCCTGCTGCATTTCCATTTACCGCGAGCCAGACTGTGGTTTGTGCTTTCTCCTGCAACCGGCGAGCATCTTCCTTTAGTTTCTCTGGAAATCTGACATTCGACTCAGCCAGAAATTTTTCTCTGCCGATGAGAATTGTTTTGCCGTCAAGCTTACCGGACACCCCGCCACCAGTGATCGATTCAAAATCCCTCGCGTTGAGTAATTCAATCTTATCCTCTTTTGCACTATTTACGATTGCGCGGGCAAGCGGATGCTCGCTGTGCAATTCGACGGACGCTGCCATCTGTAACAGCTCGCGCTCGCTGAGATTGTCCGAGACGACCCGGCTGACCACCTCGGGTTTGCCGGCTGTCAATGTTCCGGTTTTGTCTGTAACCAGTTCGGTGACTTTCTCGGTGATCTCAATCGCCTGCGCATTTTTCACCAGGATCCCCGCTCGAGCAGCGCGGCCGACGCCAACCATGATCGACATCGGAGTGGCTAGGCCCAATGCGCAGGGACAGGCGATGATCAGGACCGAGACGGCGTTGACGAGCGCGTAACCCATTGCCGGCGCAGGTCCAACGATCGACCAGACAATAAAAGTAATGAGCGCTATTCCAATTACTGCTGGCACGAAATAACCAGACACTGTGTCGGCGACTTTTTGGATAGGCGCGCGACTGCGCTGTGCCTCGGCCACCATTTGCACGATTTGCGCCAGCACAGTCTCGGAACCGATACGCTCCGCGCGCATCAAGAATGACCCGGCCTGGTTCACTGTTGCTCCTATTACTTTGTCGCCCGTGCGCTTGCCGACCGGGATCGGTTCCCCGGTGATCATCGATTCATCGACGTTGCTTTTACCATCGATGATCACGCCGTCGATCGGGATTTTCTCGCCAGGCCGGACGCGAAGCACGTCGCCTTTTTGAATTTCATCCACGGGGATTTCCTCTTCCACGCCATCTCGAACACGATGTGCTGTTTTGGCGGCCAGACCGAGGAGCGCCTTGATCGCCTGTCCGGTGCGGCTCCGCGCTCTTGCCTCGATCATCTGTCCCAGCAAAATCAGGGTTGTAATCACAGCTGCTGCTTCAAAATAGAGATCGACTTCGCCGTGACGCTGGAAAGACGAGGGAAAAATTCCAGGGGCGACTACGGCAATTGAACTGTAGACGTACGCCGCCCCGACACCCACGGCGATAAGCGTGAACATGTTGAGACTACGATGAACAATCGAGTCCCATGCGCGCGTGAAGAAAAAACCGCCCGCCCAAAGGACCACTGGAGTCGTTAGGGCGAACTGTATCCATTTTCCGATCCGTTTCGGAATAACCGATTCCACGTCAACACCGGGAATCATGTGGCCCATCGCGAGGATCAAAACCGGGATGGTAAGAATGAAAGCAATCCAGAACTTTCGTGTTAACGCTCGCGTCTCATCATGTTCGTGTTCCCCTTCTCCGCCGCCGGCTTTCGGCTCCAGGCTCATTCCACATTTTGGGCATGATCCGGGATGATCCTGTTCGATCTCCGGGTGCATGGGGCAGGTGTAAATCATGAGCGAGACCTAAATAGGGCGATCCATTTGTCTATTGCGAGTGCTAGCACTCACAATGCCGCTGTAGCCGCGTCGCTGTGTCGAGGCGCACCTGGCACGATCCGCAGGCACGGCGACACAGCGCCGTGACTACAAGTCCTGCACATGTGCAATACGATCCGTGCGTCTACGCCGCTTTCGCCGTTTCCATCTCTTCGGTGTACTTACCGAAGCGCGCTTTGCTATTGCACCAGGCGCGGTGGTAAAACGCCTCTTGCGCTTTCGCGACGTTTGCTTGATCGCCTTTCCAGGCTTTCAGCACCGGAGCTTGTAGTGCGCGTCCGTAGGAAAAACTCAATTGCCACGGTAAATCAGGCAGGCGGTTCATGGCATTGAGATGTTCGGTCGCTTGCTGATCAGTCTGCCCACCGGAGAGGAAGACAATGCCAGGTACAGCAGCGGGAACCGCACGTTTCAAACATCGCACTGTAGCCTCCGCTACTTCCTGCACGGAAGCTTGTTGCGGACAATCTTTTCCTGACAGAACCATGTTCGGTTTCAACAACATTCCTTCGAGCAGAACGCGGTGTTCGTACAGAGAGTGAAACACGCTTTCCAGCGTCTGCTGGGTTACTTCGAAATAGCGTTCAATCGTGTGCGTCCCATCCATGAGCACTTCCGGTTCGACGATGGGTACAAGGTCGCCGTCCTGACAAAGTGCTGCATAGCGTGCCAGGGCTTCCGCGTTCGAATCGATGCAGGTCTGCGTTGGAATCCCGTCGCCGATTGCTATGACGGCGCGCCATTTGGCGAAACGCGCCCCCAATTGCCTGTATTCCGCCACCCGCTCGCGCAAACCGTCGAGTCCCTCGGTGATTTTTTCGCCAGGAAAATTGGCCATCGCCTTGGCGCCCTTGTCCACTTTGATTCCCGGAATGATCCCCTGCTCTTCCAGTGCTTTCACGAATGTCCGGCCGTCCTTTGTTTTTTGGCGAATCGTCTCATCATAGAGAATGACGCCGCTGATAAATTCACCCACTCCCTTCGTGGTAAATAATAATTCACGGTATGCTCGCCGGTTTTCCTCAGTTGAAGGAACGCCGATGCTTTTCAGTCGTTTCTCGATCGTTCCTGTGCTTTCATCTGCTGCCAGGATCCCCTTGCCCGGTGCAACGAGCTTTTTTGCGATGGATTCTAGGTTGTCAGTTTTCATGGCTTTCTCCTAATTAGCTTGCGAAGTTGTTGACAATAGTAACGTTACTTTTTCGTGAACTTTTCCAAGAACCTCACGATGTCGCTTCCATCGAATCAATTAGATGTGAAGGTGGACATGGACTTGGGAAAGTTCCGACAAGTGATAAACTATAGTCAATGAAACTGCCAGCACGATTGTTGTTGGCCGTGCTGACGCTAAGCGTAGGCGCGTTCTCGCCAGTTGTACCATCGCAAGTGGCTCTCCCGAATTCGGAGAGTTCAGCTTGCTGCCCGATGGTCGTGAATACAGGCGCGTGTCACGGCTGCCCGATGCCTGTGGGTCAGACCACTTCAGCGTCCGGAACTTCGTGCTGCGTTACGCAATCAGGATGCTGTGCGCTGTTGTTAACCAAGTCACCGGCGTTCTCCGCAAGAATACAATTCCTCGGCGTAATCGGCGAAAAGAAGGAACGTGCAACGGCGCGTAATCAGCGTCCTCCCGTCCCTCCGCCACGCGATCTGTTCTCCTGAAGGGTGGCTCGGCGCGAACCAAATTCGTGGCCGAGTTCTTCGACGAAACTAAACGGAGGACTTATGAAGTATCTTCTAATGATTGCTACTTTTGCAGCCTTTCTCAGCGCGGCGACGGTGACATCGCTCGCGGCTGAATGCTGCAAGCCCAACGCAAATTGTTGCCCGGGCAAATGCTGCAAAAAGTAGTCTGTTAAATTAAGGTAACGAGACCCTCGTCGGAGCAATCCGGCGAGGGTTTTCGTTCATGCCCATCAGTTATAAAACATCTTCATCGATCAATGGACCTCGGAATGAATGGCTTTGGTAAAATGATACTTTGTTGACTATATACCTGAATCGGTATATAGATTTTGATGACGCTTATTGATTTAAAGAATGCGGTCGAGGCAAATCCCGAACGGTTTGTGCGAATCGTGTTGCCGAATGGCGACTACGTCCCTGCTCACGCCCACGTCACTGAAGTTGGACATGTGGTCAGAGATTTTATCGATTGTGGCGGATTAATCGGGAAAGAAGAAAAAATCGTGTTGCAAACGCACGTTGGTAGCGACACCGATCACCGGCTTCGATCGGACCGGTTCGCGAAGATATTGCGGCTTGCAGACCAAGTGATTCCAAGTCCAAGACTGGACGTAGGTGTGGAATATGACTGCTGTGTCGTAGCGCAGTATCCAATTGCCGAAGCCAAACCAGATGGCGAGCACTTGAACCTGATCTTGGACCGCGGCCGGACGCAATGCCGGGCCAAGGAGCGTCGCGAGAGCGAAGCGGCAACGGCGGGATGTTGCACAACATCTACGACTTGTTGCTAGTCGTCATGGACCTCATCGGAATCTACCAGTGCTTTTGCGATCACACGCGATTGCGGATTCTCAATCTTCTAACAAGATCTCCGCTCTGTGTTTGTCATTTTCAGGAGATTCTTGGTGAACCGCAGGTCAAGATTTCCAAACACCTCGCTTATCTGCGTCGTAGGGGCATGGTGGCTACGAGAAGAGATCAGAACTGGATAATCTATTCCTTGCCCGAAGGTCCTGCGGACGAATTGCAACGAAATCTAAAATGCTTGCAGGACTGTGTACAAACAGATGTGGTATTCAAACGGGACATGGAAAAGCTTTCCAAGCTTGCGAAGAGTTGTTGTAAACCACGCAGCGTGTTCATGCGCTGCGTGAATGGAAGGACAAAGGCCAAAACAAAAGGTTCTGTTTATTTGCGTTCATAACAGTGTTCGTAGTCAACTGGCAGCGGCATTGCTGAATGGGACGTGCGGCGAGTTCTTCGAAGCGCAAAGGGGCTGGATTAGAGCCAGGCATCATCAATCCGCTGGCCCTGGAGGCACTTCAGTAGCTTGGAATCGATATTTTCGGTCCGAGTCTTCACCACGGCAGCGATGCCGCGTTGCGAAAACGACTTGCTAGACGATTACGTCGATGTTTACAAGCGGCTGGTGAATAATCATGTGGCAAAGACGTTATGTAAGTTTAATGCGGAGGCACCGGATCGCGCTGCCATGGCAATCGCCCTTCGATTTCCAATTGTAATGACAAACTCAGGAATGTGCGGATGAGCACGATGACTCCGAGCACGATCACGTTTTGCAAAGTGGGGGCCACGACGACGGTCCGAATAATGTCGCCGGCAATGAGAAATTCCAGACCGAGAAGGATCGCACGCCCGACATCCTGTCGGTAAAGCGAATAGTAGCTGCCTTTAGCATCGGCGCGGTCCCGCATGCGTAGAAGAAGGCGGATCGTCGCAGCGACCATGCCGGCGGCGACAATGAAAACACCCACGCCATCCACGCCTGTGCCGACCACTTCCATGATATGCCTGAAATATTCCATGACTGCGTTCATAACCGGAAAGCGCGCCCGGTTTCAATGTTGTTTGTATCCGCGGGGC
>DASREH010000107.1:0-22736 GCA_035652195.1 Candidatus Udaeobacter sp.
CCGGCCTTCATCAACCACTCGCTTCGTCTCACGAAGATGCTCTTCGTCTTCAAGCGCTGCCAGCGCCCCGGCCTGAGCAATGCTGTTCACATTGAATGGCTGCCTCGTTTTATGCAGCACCTGCACCAGATCCGCCGGCCCGACAGCATAACCGATGCGCAAGCCAGCCAGTCCATGGATCTTCGAAAACGTCCGCAGAACAACAATGTTCCGTCCTTCCCGCACAAAGCGCAGGGTATCTGGCGGACGATCGAGGAATTCGAAGTAGGCTTCATCGAAAACAACGATCACGTTCTCAGAAACATGCGAGATCAGGCGATCGATCTCGTTCTGCGAAAGTAGCGTGCCGGTCGGATTATTAGGATTCGGAACGAAAATGAGTCGGGTCTTCGAAGTGACTGCCGCCAACATCTCGCCGATGTCCTGGCGATAATCGGCGCAGGGGACTTCGATAGCGCGCGCGCCAAAGGACGTCGCGATCAGTTTGTAAACAATAAACGCGTATTGAGATGTGACCACGTCGTCGCCGGGATTAAGAAACGCGTGGCCGAGAAACTCGAGTACTTCGTTTGAACCGTTGCCCAGAATCACGTTTTCGGGTGCAAGCCCGAGTTTGGATGCCACCGCGTTGCACAGGCAAAATCCCCCGCCATCCGGGTAGAGGTGGCCGGTTTCCAGCGCCTTACGCATCGCCTCCATTGCCTTGGGAGATGGACCCAGCGGATTCTCATTAGACGCCAATTTAATGATTGTGTCTGGGTCGAGCCCTAGTTCGCGAGCGGTCTCCTCTATCGGCTTTCCGGGCTCGTAAACTGTGATTTCGCGCAGTTGTGGATTCGCCAATTCCCAGATTGAAATCATGAATAATGGAGTAGTGGAGTAATGAACCAATGACAACTCCATTAAGGTTGTCGTGCCGCACTTCTATCGATTAGACTCTCCAATAATGACCGAAGGCGAAATCATTTATTTGGATAACAACGCGACCACTCAGCTCGACCCCGCCGTAATCGAGGAAATGCTTCCGTTTCTGACGAGACATTATGGCAATCCATCGAGCGGATACGGATTCGCAGCGACGGCGAGGAAAGCTATTAATCTTGCCCGCGAACGGCTGGCGGCGTTGCTCGGGTGCGAACCGGCGGAAATTGTCTTCACCAGCGGCGGCACAGAATCCAATAATGCTGTGATCCACTCTGCGCTTGAGCGCGAAGCACGCGACAAGCCGGCTCTGGGTGCGGTTCGCGGAGTAAAACACCTGGTCACCAGTGCGGTCGAACATAGCGCGGTGCTGCGTCCTTGTCAGAATCTCGCCAGGTGCGGATGCGAGGTGACGTTTGTCGGCGTGGATGAACATGGCAATATCGACGTCGCCGAAGTTGCGGAGGCGATCCGTCCCGATACCGCCCTCGTTTCAATCATGTGGGCAAACAACGAGACAGGCGTGGTATTTCCGGTGGAGAAAATTGCTGAAATCTGCCGCGACAAAGGCGTTCCATTCCACACGGATGCGGTGCAGGCCACCGGAAAGACTGCGATGCGTCTGCGTGATTCTGCGATCAATTTTCTATCTCTTTCGGCGCACAAGTTTCATGGCCCCAAAGGTGTTGGAGCCCTTTATATCAGACGGCAAAGCCGTTTAAATCCGTTGATTGCCGGCGGAGGACAAGAAAATGGTCGCCGAGGCGGAACGGAAAATGTCGCGTCGATCGTAGGTCTGGGAAAAGCGGCGGAGCTCGCCCTGAAGTATCTCGCGGAAGGAAAATGCAGCGTTCGCTCTCTGCGCGATCGATTTGAAAAATCCGTGCTCCAAACCGTGCGCGGGGCGTCCGTCAACGGCTCAAACGCGGTACGGCTTCCAAACACGTCGAGTATTTCATTTGAAGGTGTAGAATCTTCATCTGCTCTTTTGTTGTTAGATCGGCAGGGTATCTGTTGTTCCGCCGGTTCTGCGTGCCGGACCGGTTCGCAGGAAGCTTCGCACGTGCTGCGAGCAATGAATCCAGCCAACGACGGCGCCCGGCGCAGCCTGCGTTTCTCTTTTGGCCGATTTAACAGCGAGGCGGAAGTCGACACCGCAATTCAAGTCGTTCCGGCAGTCATTCAGAAGCTACGCCAAACCAGCGTGCGTACCCCAGTGGCAACGGCTCTGTAAGCGCTTTTCTGCATAGCTGATTTTTGTTGCCGCCCGATCGAAGCGTCCATTCGAGACGAACAGGATTTTCGCCCTGCTTCATCGGCCACGGCGTTTCATTAACCCAAGCGCGTGTAGACTCGTTCGACAATCCTTTGCGTAAACAATATTGTGGCTCAAAGGTTTGGTTCTAATGGAGACGCCGCGAGATCCTACCGCTTCGCGTTATGAACACGCGACGAGAGGGCTGCGCCGCAGCGATCTCGACCGCGATCCAGTCAAACAATTTGGCAACTGGTTCACCGCGGCGATTGAGGCTGGGATTCGAGATGTCAATGCCATGAGCCTGGCCACTGCTGGAGCTAATGGAAGACCGTCGGTGCGTATCGTCCTGCTGAAAGGTTTCGACCGCGATGGATTCGTGTTTTTTACCAATTACGAGAGCGAAAAGGGGAAGCAACTGGATGCGAACCCCTATGCCGCGCTGGCGTTTTACTGGATTGAACTGGATCGTCAGATTCGCATTAGCGGTAAGGCAGAAAAAACTTCCCGCGAAGAATCGCAAGCGTACTTTCATTCGCGTCCTGTGGGGAGCCAGCTCAGCGCCTGGGCGTCGCGTCAAAGTCAGATCGTTGATGGACGACGCGTGCTGGATGCACGGATGGCCGAGATGACCGAGCGATTTGGTGGCAAGCGCATTCCACTCCCGCCGCATTGGGGTGGCTATCGCGTGAAGCCGGATTCGATTGAATTTTGGCAGGGGCGACCAAACCGGCTGCACGATCGCTTTCGTTACACGCGCCAGGAGAACGGCCATTGGTTAATTGACCGGCTGGCACCGTAGGAATGAAATAGCGAATTTGCAGGGCGGCTGTGTCAGACGCCGTGGCGTTCCGCAGAAACGCCCTCCAAAAAATTGGATTTCGTCATCGTTAGGAGAACTCGTGAGACATTCGGACAACAGAATCGATATTGTTCGCGGCGATATCACATCGATCGAAGCGGATGCCATTGTCAACGCAGCGAACACCACATTGCTCGGAGGGGGAGGAGTCGACGGCGCAATTCACCGTAGCGCTGGCCCCGGACTGATCGCTGAGTGCCGGACTCTTGGCGGTTGCCGCCCCGGTGAAGCGAAAATCACCCGCGGATATAATCTACGTGCGCGGTTTGTCATTCACACAGTGGGTCCGGTCTGGAGAGGCGGCCAGCACGGTGAAGCCGAGGTGCTGGCGAATTGCTATCGGAATTCGTTGCAACTCGCGAAAGAAAACGGAATCAAGACGGCTGCTTTCCCGGCAATTAGCTGCGGGGCATACGGTTATCCGATTCCGCAGGCCGCACACATCGCCCTGAACAAAACACGAGATTTTCTGGCCACTGACGACAGCGTCCACAAAATAACTTTCGTTCTTTGGGGCGACGAGATTTGTGATGTATACCGGGAGGCGCTTGCCAAGTTATAATCGTTAAACTTACTTTGATGATCCGCGTGACGGAATTGCGTGACTGAGAAACGCGACCAAGCCGCGGAATACGATTTCATCTGTGTATGATCAATCCGAACGAAAATAATCTTACCAGGGACGAACCGCTGCCGACGCCGGTTCAGCCGGGCGAACAACAACTTGGCTCCGGCGGGAGTGAGCAGTTTCGTCAAACTCCAAGTAAATTTTCCACGGCTATGAGCCAGACCTGGGATGAAACCAAGGAGAGAGCCAGTCGGGCAAAAGAGCGAACGGAGTATTTCGTGCGCGAAAACCCAGTGCCTACGATCCTCGGCGCGCTGGGCCTCGGAATTGCCATTGGATTGGCGATCCGGTTTGCATCGAGCAGTGAGGACCGGAAGCCTGAGCCTAAATCGCTCTCTGATCTGGACTGGAGCGTTCTCTCCCTTCCGTTTCTCTGGCCCTTGTTCAAATCAGCGAGGGAAAAATATGAGAAATCCGCGGACGCGATGAAGGATGGCGTGAAACGCCTGAAAAAGATGGACGTAGAGCGCTACGCAAAACCGATTCGCAAGCGCTGGAGAGATTGGACGCGTTAAGTATCTGCGGCCCGACGGGAAGCGGTTTATTCAACTTTAAGAAAGCTGTTGATAAGATCGGCAAGGGCTTGGGGATACTGTGCCATGAAGGCGTGTCCGCCACCCTCGAATTGAGCCAGCGACGCACCTGGAATTGCATTAACCAGCTTTAGAGCATTCGACGGCGGGATCACCTGATCCGCAGTGCCTGTTGCAATCAACACTGGCAGCTTCATCGCTCGCAGGCGATTTGCCACGCCGTCACGGTGCCAGATTTTCATCGCCGCAACCTGCCGATTAACAAGATCCGTTGACAACCGGGCACGCGCCGCTGCAACGATGTATCCGAATTTGCGATAGATCGATTCGGCCACAGCACTCGGAAAAAGCAGGAACAATAGGCGTCGCGCCTGTTCGTGAGGCGTTCCGGACATATCAGTGAGTTGAGACCAGATCTCCGATGGGGCGAGATCTGCTTCCGGTCCGCCGGGATCGGTAGATAACAGGATGAGCTTGTTAATTCGAGTCGGTTGTTGCAAGGCGATCGTCTGCGCAATAAAGCCACCCATCGACCACCCCAGCAGACTTGGACGGTCGATGCGAAGAACGTCGATCATTCGCATCGCATCATCAGCAAGTTGTGCGATTTTAAATGGCAGGCCGTCGTCCGAGGAGGAACCCAGGCCACGATTGTCAATCAGGATCAGTTCGTTGGATGAGGCGAGCGCCTCAATGAATGAAGGATCCCAATCGGCGCTTGTAGCAGCAAAACCGTTTAAGAGAAGGAGCGGACGGCCAGTTCCCATTCGACGATAAGCAATTTGCACCTCATCAAGCTGGACTTTGCCAAACAAGTCCTTGGGCATTCGCGACGTTAAAAAACGCCGTGAGGCGGTCAAGACGAGCGGGGCAGATCCCAGATGAGCAACGCCGACGTTCGCCCGAAATCTTCGCGAGTTGAAGCGCGCGCCCAAGTCGCGGAATGTGTCCGCTTGGCATGGCAATTCCGAATTCATCCCGACGGCCAGCTTGGCAGCGCAATTCAGTTTTTGAATTTTTTGCGTCGCTGAAGCTGGCGGTGGTCTTGCTCGCCGTCATCATCGTCGCTGCGATTGCCGGCACAATTTATGAATCGAGTTTCGACGCCAAGGTTGCCCGCGCGTACGTCTACGGGGCTCCATGGTTTAATCTTTGGCTCGTTTTACTCGGAGCAAACCTGGCGTGCTCGGCACTCTCGCGCTGGCCCTGGCGAAAGCACCATGTGGCGTTTCTAATCACGCATCTCGGGATCATCACGCTGCTGATCGGATCGTTAATCGGCAGAATTTGGGGCATCGAAGGGACCATCACGCTTTTCAAAGGTGAACCACCCACAAATCGCCTAATCGTCGACGAGCACCAACTCCGGGTGCACGATGTGGATGGCATTGTAAAAGGGTATCGTGCCGAGTTTTTGCATCATCCCCCGACGCCGCAGCGCCCGCGAGATCTTGGCCCGCTCGCAACCGGCGGACATTTGAAGATCGTCGGTTACACCCCAACGATTGAAGCCAAGCTTAACCCGAAACCGTTGAACGACGGCGGAGCGCCGGCCGTTCATTTCACTATTGCTACAGCGATGATGAATCAGCGGCTTGATGGCTGGCTGCTCGCGGATGATCCGCAGAACGGAACTTTCCCGATGGGTCTCGCCAACGTCGAACTCAAACGCGGTGGCGCCGAAAATTTCACTCCCGACGCATCAGGTGGTTCGTCAACTTCGCAAAGCGAAGCCACTCCGAAAAACGAACCTACAGATCTGGAGGAATCGATATTCGCGTTCAGCAAGGCGCCGGACGAACAGATTGGCCGTGTTAGCAAAGGCGGGAGCACGGGTGCCAAAGTGCAACTGCAAGCGCCCGAGAATGGTAACAAAGGACGCGTTTCTATTTCTCTCGCGCAAAAGGAAGCAAGTTTTGATGTCGCGGAAAACCTGGGCCGCGAGGTCGCAATCGCGGATACGCCATTCACACTAAAAATCGAGAATTATTGGGCGGATTTTCGAATCGAGAATGGCAAGCCCGCTTCCGTGACTGATCAACCGAACAATCCCGCTGTGCTTGTGACAATCCGAGGCAAAGGTGTGCCTGCGAACGGATCCGAAACAAATTCACACGGCAGCGAAAAAGATCTCACCACGACCGGCGGCCCGCCATCAATGCCTGCCCCCGGGGAAACCAGCGCGAACCACCTCACCCTGTTTGTGGCTGACGATGGCAAAATCACTTACGAACTCACTTCCCGTAAGAACGGCAAATCAACCGGAAGAATGGAGCTCAACAAGCCGCTACCAACCGGTTGGGCGGACTGGCAACTAACGATTGATAAAACAATGTCGCACGCAGCCAGCTCGATGGACTTCAAGCCCGTCGATTCACAGAAGACATTACCGAGCGCGGATTTGCCAGACGGAGTGCGCGTTCGGATTGAGCAAACCGGCGAGGCCCTCGAGCGATGGGTGCCAGCCGGCTGGCAGATTGCAATTCCCACTTCACCCAGCCCAACCATGGTCGCCTACGGTTGGAAGATCGTGTCGCTGCCAATCGGCTTGGAACTGATGGATTTCGAAGTGAAACGGAATGAAGGCAGCGATACCCCTGCGGGATTTAAGAGTACTCTGCGCATTGTGACTGCCGATGGCGAAACAGCTACCGGTTCTTGCTGGATGAATCATCCCTTCAGTTATCCCGGAAACTGGTGGCAAACATGGACAGGACTTACTTACAAAATTTCGCAGGCGTCCTGGAACCCGGAAAATCTCAATCAAAGCACCGTGCAAATTTTGCGGGATCCCGGCTGGCTATTGAAATGGGTCGGTTCGCTGCTGGTAGTGACCGGCGTATTCATGATGTTTTATTTGCGGCCGTACCGAAAACAAACTGAAGGCGAGCCGATCACACCGGTCGCAAGTACGAAAGCGGAACCTCCTCCTGCAAAACCGCTCGTTCCGGCCGGACAAGAGCACAATCGATAGCCGTTGGTTCTGGATAATCGCTTAGCTGGCTCCAAGCAGAGCTTAAGGGGTTGAATGTTGACCATTGAGCGATAAACGTTTTGGGATCTCACATGGAAAGCAGAAAAATTATTCAATTGGTCGTGCTGTTTTTCGGCATCAGTGCCGCGTGTGCATCGGATAACGAGCCGGGAATCGATCAGACCATCCCGGGTGCAACCAAATGGGGTCATTTCACCGGCGAACCGGTGACCAAATGGAATCCCGATGGCCGAACGATGACACTATTGACTGAATTGCGGTATACCGATCCGAAAGGCAACGTCTGGGTCGCTCCAATCGGGTCCGTTGTCGATGGCGCATCGATCCCCCGCTATCTCTGGTCGATCATGGGCGGCCCCTTCGAAGGTAGATACCGAAACGCTTCCGTGTTGCACGACGTAGCGTATGGCCAGAAGAAACAACCCTGGCAGGATTGCGATCGGATGTTCTACTACGCCATGCGCTGCAGTGGGGTCAGCGCCGTTGAAGCAAAGACCATGTTTTACGCGCTCTACAGATTTGGCCACCACTGGAAGTTTCCAATCAAACGCGCGAAGCCGGTGAAGATTGAGGGGCAACTGGTCGCGCGTGCGGAGCCAATTCCGCGCGCGATTCCGGTTAATCCGACAGAGATTAACGAGGCCCGCGACTGGATTCAGAATGACGATCCGAGTCTTGAACAAATCGAACAACGGGCGGGCACAGAGGCGTTGTAATTGCCGCGCGTAATCACCGAACCAACGTCCTTAAATTAGTTCACGACTTGAATCGCTTTCACGCAAATTAGAGATATACTAATGAGGCGATGCCGCGTGGGAGTCTGCACACTTTTCTCACGTTCATCTCTCTGTTCGGAATTGCTGCGGGACAAACGCTCGCACCCAGGCCGCTTCCAAAGGAGCCGCTGGAAAAATACGACAACCCGCCGCCACTAGCTCCGGCGAGAGCCACGTCACCGGGATTGATTTCGCAGTTTGGTCCTTACACCAGCTATCAAGTCAATGTAAATGCGAGCGGCAATAACGTCGTTGGCGACGCCGCAAATGAACCGTCCATTTGCGTGGACCCGACGAACGGAAACAGGATGAGTATTGGTTGGCGACAATTCGACAACGTCGCCTCCAATTTTCGCGAAGCTGGCCTCGCCCACAGCATCAATGGCGGCAGAACGTGGTCTTCAGTGGGCGTTCTTCAACAGAACGTATTTCGCAGTGATCCGGTTCTAAACTCCGATAACGCCGGGCAATTTTTTTATCTTAGCTTGTTGCAGAGTTTTTTTGACGATTTGTGGCGATCAATCAATGGCGGCCTCTCGTGGACGCTGATCGCGCCGGCCGACGGCGGCGATAAACAGTGGTTTACCATCGACAAGACCAACAGCACAGGGCGCGGATTTCAGTATCAATTCTGGAGCACAGACGGAAACAATTACGGCGGCAGACAGTTCACCCGCTCAACCAATGGCGGACTCACCTGGTTGAATCCGATTAATATCCCGAACTCTCCGGCATGGGGCACACTCGATGTGGATTCAAACGGGACTCTTTTCATTGGGGGCGTAAATTTAGCTACTAATCAGATCTGGTGTATTCGCTCCAGCAACGCCAAAAACGGTGCTGTGACTCCAACTTTCGATCAAAGCACCGCAGTGAACCTTGGCGGTCACATCGCCTTTGGCCAGTCCATCAACCCCGAGGGATTAGTCGGACAGCTGTTTCTGGCGGTCGACCGATCCGGCACCGCCACGAACAACAACGTTTATATGCTTGCCAGCGTTCAGCCCACTGGCGCTAGCACCGGCAGTGACGTGATGTTCGCACGCAGTACCAACGGAGGGCAAACTTTCAGCGCGCCGCGTCGGATCAATGACGATCCTGTGAACCACGCGAAGTGGCATTGGTTTGGCACGCTTTCAGTTGCGCCTAACGGGAGGATCGACGTGGTCTGGTTGGATACGCGTAACGCCGTCAACAATACGAACTCTCAGCTTTTTTATTCATTCAGCCTCGATGGCGGTATCACCTGGTCACGCAATACTGCAATCAGCAATTCATTTAATCCTTTTGTCGGTTACCCGAACCAGCAAAAGCTCGGGGATTACATCACAACCGTTTCGGATAACGAGGGTGCGAATGTTGCGTATGCCGCGACATTTAATGGCGAACAAGACGTTTATTATGTCCGCATCGTACCGGCGGGCTGGAACCTGATTACGGCCGCCGATTTCAACAACGACACCAAGCCTGATTATGTGCTTGTAAACCCGAACACCCGGCAATCGGCGATCTGGTACCTGAACAACAATATTTATCTGAGCGGCGCTTACGGTCCCACCATTTCGTCTGGCTGGGAGTTAAGGGCTGCGGCAGATTTTAATCGTGACAATCATCCCGATTACTCGTTGTTCAACTCCGCCACCCAGCAAACAGCGGTCTGGTATTTATCCGGTCCAATTTACCTGACTGGTGCTTACGGGCCGACTCTTCCTGCTGGATGGAAGTTGGTAGGCATCGCCGATTTTGACGGAAATGGCACGCCCGATTACGTGCTCCACAATCCCAGCACGCTTCAAACGGCCGTTTGGTATTTGAACAACAATGTTTACGTCCGCGGAGCTTACGGGCCGAGTCTGCCCAGCGGGTGGACCGTGGTCGGTGCTGCGGATTTTAATAGCGACGGGCACCCAGACTATCTCATATCCTATCCCCCTACCGGTAACACAGCGATCGTGTATTTATCTGGAACAACTCTCGTTGGCGCCAACTGGGGACCAACTATTCCAAGTGGCTGGACCTTAATCGCGATGTCGGACTTTAACGGTGACGGCAAGCCGGATTATGTCCTTTACACTGGGATCACGCGTCAAACCGCGATCTGGTATTTGGACAACAACGTTTTCGTTAACAGCGCGTACGGTCCGACCTTGCCGTCAGGCTGATTTGTTTTCCGAAGGAGACGCAGCCCCATCCTTGGTGTCCAACGCCACCTTCAGGACTTCGTCAACGTTTTCAACCGGAACAAACTTCAGTTTTTGCTTCGCTTCTTCCGGTACGTCGACCAAGTCCTTTTCATTGAGCTTCGGAATGATGACTGTTGAAATTCCGGCGCGCATTGCTGCGAGGCTTTTTTCTTTCAGACCGCCGATGGGCAAAACGAGACCGCGCAAAGTAATTTCGCCCGTCATCGCAACGTCGGCTCGGACAGGCGTATTGCTAAACAGGGAAGCTAACGCAGTAAACATCGCGATGCCGGCAGAGGGACCATCTTTCGGCACGGCGCCAGCCGGCACATGCACGTGAATGTCCATTTTGCGGAAATCGTCGGACTTCACACCCAATTGGCCATCGCGGCTTCGAAGGAGGCTTAGTGCAGCCTGGACAGATTCTTTCATTACGTCGCCGATCTGTCCGGTAAGCGTGATGTTGCCTTTCCCGGGATAACGTGTCGCTTCGATGTGCAGTACTTCGCCGCCTGTGGGGGTGTAAGCGAGGCCCGTGACCACGCCCGGCTTGCTCGTCTTCAATCTGGTCTCGCGCACATATTTCGCGGGCCCGAGCATCTCGACAACCAACTCGGGTGTCACGGTTACTCGCTCGGTTTTTCCCCGCGCTACCTGCGACGCAATTCCACGGCAAACCGAAGCGATCTGGCGTTCCAGCTCGCGCACTCCTGCTTCATGCGTGTAATCATTAATGATTCGCCGAATGGCTTCGTCCTGCCATTCGACTTGCTCGGGCTTAAGTCCATTTTCCTCCATTTGCCGGTTCACGAGATAGCGCTTCGCGATTTCAAGTTTTTCGCGCTCGGTGTAGCCCGGCAGAGAGATCACTTCAATACGGTCCCGCAGCGGACCCGGTATGCCTTCAATGTAATTGGCCGTGCCGATGAAAATTACCTGCGAAAGATCGAATGGCACATCAAGATAACGATCGACAAACTTGTCGTTTTGCCGCGGATCGAGCACCTCGAGCAGCGCACTCGCAGGGTCCCCGCGAAAATCCGCCCCGATCTTGTCGAGCTCGTCGAGCATGAAAACAGGATTGCGCGTACCACAACGCCGCAGTTCCTGGATAATACGGCCCGGCATCGATCCGATGTAGGTGCGACGGTGTCCGCGAATTTCGGCTTCGTCGCGCATGCCGCCGAGACTGATTCGAACAAATTTTCGGCCAAGCGCGTCCGCAATCGATTGGCCAAGACTGGTTTTACCCACACCGGGCGGCCCTAGAAAACAGAGGATCGCGCCGTGGCCCTGCGGATTCAGTTTGCGAACGGCCAGATATTCGATCAGGCGTTTCTTTACTTTTTCAAGATCGTAGTGATCGCGATCGAGGATTTTCTGCGCCTGGTCGAGATCGATGTTATCGGAACTCAGTTTGTTCCAGGGCAAATCGGCAATGATTTCGATGTAACTGACGATGACTGAGAACTCCGGGCTGGCCGGAGGAATGAACTCGAGACGCTTCAGTTCGCGCTCGGCCTGTTTCATTACTTCGTCTGGCGGCTTGGCTTCTTCCAGGCGAGCGCGCAATTGCTGGACCTGCTCGTCGCTACCACCTTCGGTTTCGCCCAGCTCGCGCTGGATCGCCTTGATTTGCGAACGCAAATAGGCTCGCCGCTGTGCGTCAGAAAATTGCGAGGCCACATCTTTTTGCAGCTTTTGCTGGATCTCGGCGATCTCCAATTGTGCCGAAATTTGTTTCTGTATCGCCAGAACACGCTTTTCGACGTTCAATTCTTCAAGAAGCGCCTGCTTTTGCGCGACATCTACATTCAGGTTCGGCGCAAGAAAATCGGCCAGTTGCTCGGGACTTTCGATGTTCAAAATCATCAGGCGCGCTTGTTCCGGCGCGTCTGGCGACAATTCAAACAATCTCGCCGCGGAATCGCGCAGATTTCGAAATGTCGCTTCCCACTCCTTGCTCGGAGCGGGTGTAATCGATTCTGGCAAATCAACTTCTGCGCGCAAGAAAGGAGACGTAGCAACAATTCTGCGGAGCGAAAAGCGTCGCAATCCCTGCACGATGACCAGCACATTGTCCTCAGCCTGGCGAATCAACTTAAGAACCAGCGCGGCCGTGCCTACCGTATACAGATCTTGTGGCTCGGGATTTTCTTTCGTCTCGTCGCGTTGCGTGAGTAGTCCAATTACTTTTGTCCGCGGCAATGTGTCATCAAGAAGTTTAAGTGACGAAGCACGCTGAATGGTCAGCGGGATAATCGTCCCAGGAAAAACAACCAGGCCCCGCACAGGCAGAATTGATAACTCCTCCGGGATATGCGGAGTCTGGGTTTCGCCAGTTCCCGCGGCGATGGTGCTTTCGGTCCCTGGTTTCGTTTCGATTCCGGTTTGGAGCGTGCTGATTTGTTTTCCAGTCATGATTGTTTCAATGGCAGCGAAATCCAGAGCAATCCGTTGTGCTGCTCGGCGTGCGCCTGTTCAATTTCCACTTCGGCCGGCAGTGGCACTTCACGCATGAACGGGCCGTAATCGATTTCCATGGCCAGTAGTTGCAACGCGCACCCTTCGTCACCGGTCGGTTCGGGCAGCTCGCGTGTGCCTCGAATTACAACACGCCGAGGCTCGACGGTAAGATCGATCAGCGCGCGATCAACCCCGGCAAGGTCAACGCAAATGCGGATCGACTCTTCGCAGCGGTACGCATTGATTGCCGGCTCCCATGTGTTTGGGGCAAACCTGGAAAATTGCAAACGAGAGAGTTCAGAGGTTAGATCCTGCAACGCGCCGTGCAGCCATCTTAGCTTCATGTTTTTGATTGGATCCATCGGAGACTAAACCTCCACCGCCACGCTGAGTTTTCAACCTGCAGAGGAAGTCGTTTCTTTCCCCCGGAACAACACCAACTCCCCAGCCAGAGCTCGCGGCCAATCATTTTCTATTACGTACCTCGGATTCTCTTGCAGCGCGATTCCCCGCTTGTACGCTTTGAAAAATTCAACGGCAGCACACCTTTTCGAGGTCAGGCTTCGCACCCGGGCCGTCCGCTTCTCCGGCAACTCGTTCCCTTTTTAAAAGTATAACGCCGACGATCATGCGTTCACGTGTCTCTTTTTTAGCGAAACGGTGACCCACCATGGCATCCGCGGATCTCGAGGGCGCGAGATGAGAGTTTAACCCTGCTTGGTTTTTCCCGGCCCCCACAATGCACGACCCGGTTTCGCGCCGGTGTGCTCCCCATCTTTGAGGACTTGCACCCCATTTACGAAAACATGCTTCATGCCAACAGCGTACTGGTGCGGTTTCTCGAACGTGGCACGGTCGGCAATGGTCGCTGGATCGAATACCACCACATCCGCAAACATGTCTTCCTTCAGAAATCCCCGATGATCCAGCCCGAGATTTGTGGCAGGCAAGCCGCTAAGCCGGTGAATCGCTTCCTGCATCGGAATGACTTTTTCGTCACGCACGTATTTGCCAAGTAATCGCGCGAAATTTCCATACGCGCGAGGATGGGGATTGGTTTTCAAAAAAACGCCTTCAGGCGCCTGCGAAGCCTCGTCGGAACCAAATGAAATCCACGGCTCCGCCAATTCCTTCTTCACATTGTCTTCCGAGATGATGAAATAAAGTGTGCCGATGCGCGATTCGTCTTCGGTGATTAAGTCCATCGCTGTATCGATGGGATCTTTGCCACGCATTCTGGCTACCTCGGCAAGGGTTTTTCCCGTAAGCGGCTTTAGTTTTTCCGATTTGAACTCCGCCAGCAGGATGTGCTCGGGTCCTCCGGCATCCAGGTATAGGTTTTCCCATCCGGCGTTCGGCTTTTGGACTTCCGCTTTGATCTTTTCGCGCGTTGCCGGATCACGCAGCCGTTTAAAGAGCGCGGGATAACCGCCGTCCTGTGTCCATGGCGGAAGCGATGCGTCGAGACCAGTACCGCCCGCCGTGTATGTGTACATATCGGCGGTGATTTTCAGGCCTTCCTTCTGAGCCGCCTCGATTCGCGAAAGGAGATTGTCGATCTTCGGCCAGTTTTCATGGCCCGATGCTTTGATGTGATAAACTTCTGCCGGAATCTCAGCCTCGCGGCTGATGCGGACTAACTCGTCAAACGCTTCAAGCAACCGGCTTCCCTCGCTGCGCATATGCGAAATGTATTTGCCCTGGTATTTCGCGGCGACCTTGCAAAGCTCGATGAGTTCCTCGGTCTTTGCATAGAATGCAGGCGGATAAATCAGTGAAGTACCGATACCCAGTGCACCGGCTTCCATTTCCTTGCGAACGAGCTCGCGCATCTGGTCAAGTTGCTCCGGCGTAGGCTCTTTATCCTCGAATCCAATTACATACTCGCGAATCGTGGTTGCGCCGATGAACGACGCGACGTTGCATGACACACCGTGCTTTTCCAAGTACTTCAAATACTCCGCCAGCGTGTTCCATTTGATATCGTACTTGATGTCAATCTGTTGACGCATCATGTGCTCACGCACCCGATCGTTCACCGGTCCCATCGATTCGCCTTCGCCCATGATCTCAGTAGTCACTCCCTGCCGGATCTCACTTTGTGAACGACCGTCGTGAATCAGGGAGATGGTGGACCACGAAAGCATGTTGATGAATCCGGGCGCGACGGCCAGGCCTTTGGCATCGATAACCGTCTTCGCCTTTGCGCCTTTAAAATCACCGACTCCGATAATCCGATCCCCTCGAATCGCCACGTCCGCTTGTCTCGGATCAGCTCCGGTTCCGTCATAAACCGTGCCGCCCTGAATAATCACGTCAAGATCCGCCGGCGCCGGCGCTGAGAAGCTTACCTGACCGACCAGCGGCATCACAATCGCCGCGAGAACACTCACCCAAACGAAGTTTTGTTTCATGCGTCGCGAGAAGGTATCAAGTCCCAATTTCGGCGCAAAGAACCAAACGGAGCTGGGGCCGGATTCCTTGAACTACTCGGGTAAATAATCTTGTGCGAACGACCCCCCATCTCATCAACAGCCAATCGAAACGCGCGATACGAATCAGTACCAAAGGGCTTGATACTGGAAAGGGCGCTATGCCCGAATCCGAGGAGCCACAGGAAGAAGCAGACCCAAAGTCACCACTGGAGTAGTTTAAGGGGTGACCGCTTGTGACGGGTAAAACACCTCGTCGCGAATATCCCTTCAGCTGCCTGGTGAGACAGAGCCTGCGCTTCGACGAAAAGGGAAAGAATGGAAGGGAAATCATGAAAACAAAACCTGAATCCAAGTGCCGCAGTCGAGCATTCTTGCTGTCGATTCTCTGCGCAGGTGTGGTAGCCACCCTGGGTGGATGTGCCGAGGGACCTTACGTGACGGCATATGATGGAGGGTACTATTACCCGGCCGGATACTACACGACCGGCTATTACGATTATCCGTCGTATTATTACCGTCCGGTTTACACCCGTACAACCGTACGCTCCGGCGTTCGGTACAACGACGCTTACGGTCCCCGCTACTACGGAAGCACGATCTACGGCGATTGGTACTAAGTTGCGACACGCGCTGGATGACGCATCGGTGTCTCTGCCACTGGCGAAGATGCCGATGCGCCCAAGCTCGTGACTGAAAAACCCTCGGACATCCTACGGCAGAGAAATTTTTTCTGATTTAGCTTTGTTTGGTCGCGCCTGTGTCATTAAATGAGCCGATGAAGACATCGGCGGCAGAGACGGGGAAGATATTCCGCGCAGGATCGGCACTTTTTTCCATCGCGTTCGCGGTCCTTCTTTTGTGTTGCGTCGCCGGATGTGCAGGCACGTATTACTCCCAGACTGCTGCGCCTGAATCGCGTTTTAACACGTATCACGCGCCGTACTATTATCCCTACTATCCTTGGTACAGCTACTACGGCGGCGCCTACTACTATGCAGAATAATCCGCACCTTACTTTTCTGTTTCTTTAAGCAATTCGGCCAGGTCATTTTTCCACAACCCGGCGATGGTATGGCTGCCGTGACCGCGCGTTTTGTCGCTGAATGGAATGACGATCGCGCGGCCATGTGGAACGCGTTTGATCTCTTGTTCAAGAATTCCGAGCTCCGGCGGGTTGATCAGGTCGTCCGCAGAATTAATGGCCAAAAGCGGCGCCTGAATTTTTTCGAGGTTCGGTCCCGGATCATAATCGCGTGAAGCCTCCAACGCGTAGAGAACGTCGGTCGCGTCGTCTCTTTTGGCGATTTGCTCGACGAACTTGTCCAGAACTTCATCGGTTTTTGCAAGTGTGGGCGCCTCGTTCTGACGCAGCACAGGATTGCTGCTCATGAGCCATAGCATCTCGGCGGCTGTTCGCAGGCTTGGCGGCTGTGCCTTGTACTCACCGCCATTCCAAGCGGGATCGTTGCGGATGGCATCAATGACCATGCGACGCCAGGCGCGGTTGCGACCTGAAATCTGTGTGGGCAAACTGGCCAGCGGCATTAGCGCATCCATGAAATCAGGATGCAACTCTCCCCACAGCCAGCTTTGCATCCCGCCCATCGAAGTTCCCATGACCAATCGCGCATGATTCACGCCCAGGCCTTCCGTCAAGAGCCGATACTGAGCGTCTACCATGTCGAGGTATCCGTAGTGCGGGAATTTGCCGTGCATGCCATCGCTCGGCTTGCTCGATTTGCCATGACCAATTCCGTCCGGTAACACAATGAAAAACTTGGTGGCATCAAGCGGCTGATTCTTCCCAAATAATTCGCCAGCAAATTCCGGCCGAATAAATTGGGCGCCACTGCCGGTCGTCCCATGCATGATGAGAACCGCGTTGATCGTTTTACCCTGTGCGTCCTTCTGCGGAGTTCCCAAGGTTCGGTAATGAATACGCAATTCCGGCAGTGTCTCGCCCGACCTGAATTTGAAATCGCGAACGGTAAAGTCGCCCTCAGTCGGCGCTGGATAATCGGCTGCCAATGCGACACTCGCGATGGCGATTGAGAGAAACGGTGCAAAGGGTCGGAGCAGTCGGTTCATAGCTAGCGCTTTCGCTGGCGTTCGGTTTTGATTCTGTTGAGTAGTTGCGTATGCGTTCGTTCAAGCTCGTGGGCAAAGTTTACTCTTTCTTCCAAAGCTTTGGGATATATCTCGAACCGTTTTCTCAATTTTTTAGTGAGCGGATCATAAAAGAAAGAAACGTCCTGATCCAAGTTTGGCACAATCAGTTCGTCGCTCAGTTTTTGGTACCGCGCCATACGCTGGAGTCCCCAGCGAATGACTGATTCATCGTTGCGCAGCGCCTTGAGCGTTTCAACGTCGAAAAGTTGAACCCCTCCGGATTGCAGCACGGTGCCCAGGTCGCTTGGGCTGTAATCGGTGATGAAAGTGAATGCGCGTAGCGGCGGCATTTCACCGGCATCGACGGCGCGGCGAAACTCTGCCGCTTCTGGTTCCTGTTCTCTCTCGCGATTAGCTTTTGAGCTCGCGATTCCTTCAGTCAACGTCTCCTCGATGTAGGCCAGGATTCGGTCGCGCCGTTCGGCATCCTGGGTGTGTTGCTGGTAATTGCTCAGCCAGAAGGCTGCGTAAACGCCAACGAAAACAAGAACCAACTCGGCTATCCACCGGCCGACACGCCCGAAACGTGAGCGTTCTTCAGTTGTTTGGCTCGTCATTCGCGGGAACAATCCAATCAATGAGACAATCGTGGTCAGTCAACAACTTGACCGCTTTCGGGGCGGCGAATCTTACGCTCAACGAGTTGCGGAACCTAAAACATCGCTGGCTGTAGTCGGCTGCTCGGTCGCGTGCAACTCAAGGAATGCAGCCAACACGGCTGCCACCACAGTTTCGAACTCTTACCGGGGCAGCGGTTGCTCCATGTTCGCAAGCGCATAGGTCAGAACCGCGATGACTGCAGCATTTTCTGCCAATTGTTTGGGAACAACTTTATCCAGCGTGTCCGCAGCTGTGTGATGATAATTGAAATAGAAACGGCTGTCCTGAATCGGACTGAAAGCAGGTACGCCGGCTTTTTCCATCGGTCCAATATCAGCGCCGCAATGTTCCACCAGACTCAGCATACCCGCGCCGGATGCCTGCAAAATTGCTGCGACAGGCGCCAACATTTTTTTTACTTCTGGTTTGCCCTTGATGTTGATGCCCAGCGGGTGGTCTGCACCGCCATCGGTTTCCATGGCTGCAAAATGGTTCATCCATTCTTTCTCATGGTCCTTTGCGTATTGTTTCGATCCCGCCAGCCCGTTTTCTTCATTCATCCACGCAACAACTCGAATTGTGCGCTTGGGTTTGAGATGCAGTTTCTTGATCAGATTCACAGTTTCCATGGAGACTGCGATTCCTGCAGCATCGTCAATCGCGCCGGTGCCCAGGTCCCATGAGTCCAAATGACCGGAAACGATAATAACCTGTTCCGGATATTCACTGCCTTTGACCTCGCCAATGACATTTGCGCTTTCGACATCCGGCAGAGTTTGCGGCGTAAGAACCAATTTCATTCTAACGGGTCCCTGCCGGGTTAAGGCCGCCATTAAATCTGCATCTTCCGCGGTAACTGCTGCTGCTGGAATTTTTGGCGTGTCGCTTTCGTAATCGGTTTGGCCGGTGTGGGGAATCCGATAGTCGGCGCCGCCTACCGAGCGGATCAGACAAGCCACCGCGCCGAGACGCGCAGCAGCGCTCGGACCTTTGCCGCGATAAACAACTGCTTCGCCATACGCTTCACCGCCACGTCCTTCCGCGGCCATTTGTTTGTCGAATGGATAATTAAACAGCACGATTTTGCCAGCCACTTTGTCGCGAGGGAGCGATTTTAGTTCGGCAAAATTTTTTGCAACGATCACTTCGGCTTCGATTCCATCCGGCGGTGTTGCGACACTGGGCCCGAGCGCGCACAGCACAATCTTCTGCGTGGTGCCCGGCGCCTGGCCGGGAAATTGAACAAGCGCTCCCGTCTCTTCGCCGCGCACCCAATGCGGCGCCATAACCTTTTCGAGCTGTACATCGCAACCCAACGCCTTCAGTTCATCGGCGACGTAGTCAACCGCTTTGGCCGCCTGGGCCGATCCACTCAGACGTGGTCCAATGTTGTTCGATAAATGGGCCACTTGTCGATAAGCGTAATCACTGCTCAACGCCGCTTCGTGTATTCGCTTCAGCTCTGTCAACGTCTGCGCCGAAAAGACTGCCGGCGTCGGCGACGGTGACGCGCTCGGACTTGCCGTTACCGCCGGGGCCTTTTGCCCATTAAGTTGCCAGGCGATGAAAAAGACTAAAAGCGATAGAAGAAAAATTCCTCGAATTCTCGATGCAAACATCCAGAAGTTTGTCAGAAGAGACCGTGTGTATCAATTATTGCGCGCATTTGCATTGGCTTGCCCTCAACTCTGACATCGCCGGAGGAGGCACTGTTGCGATGAGTCTCTCCATCGCACGTGGCTGACTATCAAACACGTTGGGGACAACGCGTTTCCACCTCTAGCCGGCAATGCGTTCAACTGAAGAAAGGTGGATCGACTTGTCTTCAAGGCGATGGCCATTCCGTCGGGACGACACGTTCCACCGACAAAATCCCTCTCAATGATCCGAGGTCTCAAGCTCGGTTACTTCTCTTTGCGAAACTCGATTTGCTCGCCAAACAGCTCTGGATTGCGCGAGTTTTTTGCCAAAAGCGCGGCAGCGGCGGTGGAATCCTTCGTTTCCTTTGGCACCACCTTATCGTTGACGCTTCGTAACGTCAGTCGATTGCCGTCATCCGACAATTTCCAGGTCAAATACGCGTATTTGCGATCGTTTGAGTTGAGGTCTTGAACGCTCACCAACGGCAATTCCGGCAAGTCGGAGTGATAAGCTCGAAACAAATCGCCATCGTAATAAACAATGTACGTGCGGTCCTCTAACCGCCGCACTCTCATGTTCTCCTTGCCATCGAGCGAAACCCAATTGCCGAGAAGCTGCTCTTGAACATCGCGGGTCGGACTCGATGTGATTGGAGCTTCATAGTTGCACGCGGCGAACGCGACGATGCATACACAACTGATAACGGAGAAAGTTATTCGCCGGCAGCTCACATTGGAAAAACTCACGGAGTCCTGGTCGCTTGCGACACCCGTCCTTCGTCGAAGTCTATTAGATCGGGGATCGTGAGAATGTCATTGCGATCTGTGATGCCATGCTTCCGCTTTGCCTCCTCCAGGACGGGCGTGATGGAATCCCGCCATCCGAGTTTCGATGAAAACCCATTCCAGACAAACAGATCGCCCTCGTTCAACCGCCGTCCTTTTTCAAAACACCATTCGAGGATTTCTTCATCGGTACCGCCTTGAAGAACGCGTTCACGCAGATCCCGGTAATGCACGCGCAAAAAGTTGCAGCATGTCCCATCCGCGGCTTTCGCGGCACCGAGGTTCTTATGATAATCTTCGTGCAACTCCCCACGGGCGTGGAGCCGAATCTTGTCGAGCATCCGCGGAAAGTACATCATCCCGCGCGTCGTTTCTTTTGGGCTTTTCGGATATGTGCTCATCCGGAAGTAATCGTTGTGCCGGCACGTTCGCGCAACCCGGGACCTTAGTTCGTTCCCTTCGGATTGTGCGCCGGCAATGCCAGGATCAGCGCTTTTTTTCCGCCATAATCGAGCGAATGAAAGCGCCGGATCTCATCGAGCCGCCGATGGCCGTTGAGCGTATCAAGATAATACGTATAGCGGGCCGCAAGCTGGCTCGTCTCCAGATAGCGGCCACGCAGGTTTGTATCACGAAATGCCTCAGGACACTGGCGCGCGAAAAGATGAAACCGCAGCCAACGCCGGTCCATGCGGGAGACGCGCTGGGTTTTTCGAAAAAAAGCCACGAACAAAAGTAAAACGAGATACGTGTCGACCTGAGCCTGGAGCTCCAGATTGCGCGCATAATCTTCGGAAGCAATCTCGCGGATTCCATTTTTGAATTGGAGCGCTGCATGCAACGCGTGGTTAAGTTCCTCCACGAACATGATCAACGAGCGGATGTTGCGGTCGCCTACTCCCGCTCGAGGATCGTGCTGTTCAAGTTGTTCGATCAGCCAGCGCGAATAATAGATGCCGACGTAAAGTTGATCGCCTGCGCGCCGCAGAAATGTACGCGCGAGCTCGCTCAATTCGCGCGACGATGCTCCTGCTAACACCGATAACTGCGCGCAACGTGTTCGATCGATGATGCAATCTTCGAGGTTGATCCCAACCTGCGCGTAGGTTCGTTCAAACAGTTTTTGAATCTGGCTAAACAGCGTCTCGTTCACAGTGAGGGCCGCGCGTCATCGTCCAAATTCAGCAATCGATCGGAAAGTTGATTCAGTGCGAGCCGAACATCACGGAATCGATCCGCCAGACCTTCAAACACGTCATCCAACTCACACCGGCGCGCCACGGCGTCGGACGCCAGTACTTGATAGTTTGTCCGGCCAACTTGCTCGTAAAATCCGATGTCCGGCCCGCCGCGCAAACTACGCCGCTGCGCGTTTTCATGAAAAATCCCGCTGACGAAAAGTGAGTAATTGCCAACATGCGCACGTAGCAGGAATGCCTGCTCCGGCGTCGCGCGAGTCAGTGCAATGAGAATATCATGGATATATTGACCGAGACGTTCCCCGATATCGCCAGCAATTTGTAGCTGGCTCGCGCGAGAAAATGTTTCCAGCAACGACGCCACGTAGTCGCAAAGTTTTCGATCGCGAATCCCAGCTTGTTGCAAAACGTGCCGGGCCAGCACGTAGAAATAGAACTGAGACGATATTCTCAGGTGCCCGCAGTTGTTTAAAATCGCGTCAACCAGCCGTGGATGATCCAGAACCGAGTCCCGCGTCTCTACATCGCTCAAGAGATCGACAAGAGAAACCGCGCCGGTTTGCGAACGCGCCAGTGTGCGCACGATGAAATCGAAATCGGCTGCCGTAAACCGCGCCCGACAATTCGCACGAATCATCGGGACTTCATTATGCGCAGAGTGTGCGCGTCTGACAAGAGAAGATTGCTGAGCCGTGCAATCCTGGCTGAATTATTTCAACTTTTTAGCTCTGTGGCGGCTTAACCGCGGTCGAATCGCCTGCCGCATCGCGATCGTCCTGCTCCGCGCTTTCAGTCGCGACATCTTTGATTTCTCTGGTGATCGCAACGGACTGAAACGAGTCCGCCGTGGAAAGCTGTTTTAAAAGTTCCTGAATCTTTGCGGCCTTATCGTCTTCGATGATCATATCAGCCTTTCGTTAGTGCGCTAAGCGTAGCAGCCAGTTGATCCTTTGAAATTGTCGCTGCCTGCTTCTCAGCCATCAATGTAAGAATTTTACCACCGCTCAGGCCAACAACAAGCGATGTCAGAAGCTGGGCGACGGTGAGGTGCAGCTCAATCGTTCTTCCAGTTACCAAATCGTATGATGCGAGCGGGCCGTAGACACCCCAAACCACCAGCGCAGCGACCGAGCCGACAAGCACGTTGCCGATCCAACCCGGGCGCCAGACCTTCGCCGCTTGATCGAACCGCGGATAATTGAACTCGCCGCTAATCGCGGAGTTAACAGTTCCGCCGATTGCTCCGAAGCCGGCGATGAGCAGAATAATTTGCCAGATCGTCATAAAA
>DASREH010000108.1:0-2981 GCA_035652195.1 Candidatus Udaeobacter sp.
GGACGGCTCATGGCGTGGATCGATTATCATTCCGAGCCTGAACACCAAGGGCGTGGCGCTCGCTGATATTGCGGTTAACGACTCCAGTCTGTCATTCGCGCTCAAAGGAGAACGCGGTCTCGATGCCACGTTTAAGGGGAACCTGAGTGCTGACGGAACTTTCGCCGGAGACTTTTCACAAGCAGGAAATCGTGCGCCGTTTGCATTGAAAAAAATCGGGCCGCCACAAGTGGAAACGATGCCTGCCAGCACAAAGGTCGCGCCAGAAATCGTGGGTGAATGGAAAGGCGAGTATCAGATGTTTGGCACTCCGCGTCATGTCACACTCAAGCTGACGAATGGCGATAAAGGCGCGATGGCGGAATTCGTCGTTGTTGGCAAAAAGGTAAACAACCTGCCGGTAGATCTTGTGACGCAGCAGGCTGATTTGTTGACGATCGATTCGCATCAGACCGGCATCAGTTACGAAGGTCGCTTCGATAAGAACGCCAACGAAATTAAGGGAACATTTTTGCAGGGGCCGGTCGAATTGCCACTGGTTTTACGCAGATCGAAATGAAGAACGCCCCGAGTTTAGCCGTGGTTTTGATGCTCGCGCCCTGCCTGGCAGATACATCTCAGGCACAGGCCATGTTCCGAGGTGACCCTGCGCATTCCGGCATTTACGCCGGCCCGGGCCCGCGGCAGTTTCATCGTGTTAAGTGGAAGGTCCCAACTGGTAACCGGATCATTTCGTCACCGGTTATAGACGACGAAAAAATCTATTTTGGAAGTGACGACGGAAACGTGTACGCGGTTGACGCGCAGAATGGCCGTCAGATCTGGCAACACTCGACCCGAGGACCTGTGCGATCTACTCCGGCGATCGTGAGTGGCGTGCTGTATGTCGGCAGTTACGACGGCAGTTTTTATGCATTGGATGCAGAGACCGGCGCGTTGAAATGGAAATTTGCGACCGGCGGTGAGCGGCGGTTTGAAGCGAAAGGTTTGCACGGCATGCAACCCAAACACCAAACGATTGCCGATCCATTCGACAGCTATTTGTCGAGTCCGGTGGTGGCAGACGGCGGCGTCTATTTCGGCAGCGGCGATAGTAATCTTTATGCGCTAGATGCAGCCACAGGAGATTTGCGTTGGAAATTCAAGACAGGCGATGTGGTTCACGCTTCTCCGGCTTTCTCTAACGGCGTGGTTTTCGTCGGTAGCTGGGACAGCTATTTCTATGCTGTTGATGCCAGGACCGGAAAAGAGAAGTGGCGTTTTCATGGAGGAGAAGACCCGCTCATCCACAATCAGGTTGGCTTCCAATCGTCGCCGGCAGTGGCGGACGGAATCGTATACACTGGCTGCCGCGACGCGCAGGTTTATGCCCTCGACGCCGCAACCGGTAAGGAGAAGTGGCGATTCGATAATGCGTTTAGCTGGGTCAACACGTCACCGGCAGTTGCGCATGGCAAGGTTTTCTTTGCTACCTCTGACTCGAGTCTTTACCACATCGTCGAAGCCGCCACGGGAAAATCGATCGTCCGGCAACAGGGCAAAGCTTACATGTTTTCTTCGCCGGCGATCGCCGGGGACGTCGTTTTCATCGGTGTGTTAAACGGAACGCTGGAAGCCAGGGACATCAACACCGGAGAGGTTCTCTGGAATCTTCGAACGGAAGCATCGAAACAGAACAAAGGCTGGGTCCTGACCGCTGACGGCAAATTTAATCAGCCGCTCCTGTTTTACGATAACTGGTTCGAAGCTCCGCTTCTTGCGCAGGAGCGCCAGATGAGCGTTGGCTCAATCTTTTCCTCACCGCTCGTTGCGAACGGCGTGGTCTACTTCGGAAGCACTGACGGCTTCATGTACGCTGTTGACTAGTGTCGCGCTGAGCCGATCACGCTATCCCGCGTAATCTGCAACCGCTTTGGCCACGTCGAGCGTGGACGCTTTTCCGCCCATGTCGTACGTGCGCACTTTGCCTTCGGCGATCACGCGAGCAATCGCGGACTCAAGGCGCGCGGCCATTTCAGGTTCCTTGAGCCAATCGAACATCAGCTTCGTTGTGAGAAGCATGGCGATCGGGTTCACCTTGTATTGGCCGGCGTATTTCGGGGCCGAGCCGTGCGTCGGTTCGAACACGGCGTATTGGTCACCGAGGTTTGCACTCGGCGCGAAACCAAGTCCACCGACAAGGCCGGCGCACAAATCGCTGACGATATCGCCGAACATGTTTTCCGCGACGAGGACAGAGTAATCCTGCGGATTTTTAAACATCCACATGCAGATGGCGTCGATGTTTACTTCGTCCGCCCAGATATCGGGATAATTCTTCGCCACCTCTCGGAAGCAGTTCGTCATTAATCCACCGGTCTCCCGGAGAACGTTCGGTTTCTCGATCAGGGTCACGCGTTTGCGGCCGGTTTTCTTGGCGTAATCGAAGGCTTCCTTGCAAATATTGGTGCATCCCTGCACGCTCATGATGCGAGTGGAGAGAGCAATATTTTCCAAGCCCGCCTTGTCCTTCCATTTTTTCATTTTAGGATTCGCGCACAGCGCCGTATAGACGGACTCCGGGAGCGGAAAAAACTCTACGCCGCCATACATTCCTTCGGTGTTTTCGCGAAACACCACCTGGTCGATAGGCACATCCGCGCCGGTCGGGTTTGTGATTTTGTTACCCCGATAATTGAGCGGATTGCCGGGATAACTTTTGCACGGCCGCATGTTCGTATGGAGATGGAACAACTGTCGCAATCCGACGATCGGCGAAAAATAATTCAATCCTTTGCCTTTAAGCTCCGGGCTCAATTCTTCCTTTGCTTTGTCCTGTGGCTTACTGGTGATGGCTCCGAACAGCGCGCAGGTAGTGTTTTGAAGCGCCTTTACAGTGCGATCCGGAAGTGCGTTGCCTTCTTTACACCAAAACTCCCATCCGATGTCGCAGGGCACGTATTCGGCATCAAATTTCATTCGATCGAGAACGAGCCGAGTCG
>DASREH010000109.1:0-16635 GCA_035652195.1 Candidatus Udaeobacter sp.
AAACAGGCTGAGCAGGATTGCGTCCACGATAATAGCTTTGAGAAATGGACCCGCTGTGCCCGAATCGATCGTCTTTGGAACCAGCCCGATGTTTCCGACAAACGCGATTGCGTAAAGGAACGCGATGAGAAAAATCAGGTAGGCGATGATCCCGTAGAGAAATGCAAGAACACGGCCAATCATATGTGACCTCCTTTGGTTTTGCTGCTCCGCCCACAGGATGACAATCCGGAACAGACAACACAAGGCCAATCGCTACAGAATTCACGGCCAGAAACGCGGCGCCGGTCTATTTCTTGTCGCAGCGGTGTCCGAGTGGCGATGCTTCTTGCTTCAGCGACAGAGTTAACTTTCTCGCTGATCCGCAAATAGAAACCGCATTTCCAAGCGATCAGCGATTGCGTGGTCAGGACAATCGGCCAACCGCTATCGCCAGCTGCGATGACTATTTATGTTTCCAATCAGCTTGACGCAGAGTGACTCTCTCGAGGACGCGATTGGACATCGATGGGAGTAAACGCGTTCTTTACCTCACATTGAGGCGAGCATCGTTACTCGTCGCGCTTCCAACGGAGTTAGTCACTACTACAGCGTAAGTTGACTTGTTATCGGTGCCGGTCGTCGGCGGAGTTGTATAAGTTCGCGTGGTTGCCCCAATAATATCGATTCCGTTCTTGCGCCATTGATAGGTTAATGGCGCAGTCCCGCTGGCTGTAACGTCGAACGTGGCGATCTGGCCGGCTGAAACCCGTTGGTTAAGAGGCTGCGAGGTGATTGTGGGCGGTGTCTTTACACTAAGTTTGGCATCATTACTCGTCACGCTGCCGACCCCGTTCGTTATCACGACTGAGAATAGACTGTTATTGTCAGTTGCAACCGTGGCTGGCGTTGTATAAAACGAAGCGGTGGCATCTGCAATGTTCGAGCCATTCTTGCGCCATTGATAGGTTAATGGGGCATCCCCAGCTGCCCTTACATTAAAAGTAGCACTCGCTCCTTCTGTTACGGATCTGTTGGCGGGCTGCAAGGTGATGGAGGGTGCCATCGGGGTGGGGTTTGGCGTGGTAGTGGGTGTCGGCGTAGCTGTTGGTGTGGGCGTAATCGTAGCTGCAGGAGTGGGTGTGGGCGTAGGAGTTGCACCCGGCGGTCCCGCTTGGAGCCATGCGATGATCACATCTTTCGTCAAGGCACTTCCGGATGTGAGGTCTATCGGCAAATTCCAAAACTGGAATGCATGGTACGTGCCCTCACCAGTAGCAATCAGGAGCTGTTTATACTTACCGATTCGCGGTCTGGCGGCGGTGCTCTCGGTTATACCTGCTGCTTGCAATGCATTAGTCAGAGCGGGCCGTTGAAGTGTTTCCAGAGCGCTCGCGTCATGATCAGAATAAAGAAAAAAGAAAGGTGGCAACCCTGAGTTGAGGTAGGTCGTGGGCGACGCGACCGAAACCTGCGGCAAATTACTCAGTGCTGAGCCGGTAGGGATCCCAATGTAATTCTCGATCGCGGATCGCGGGCAGGTTTCATTACTAACACACGGCTCCTGTAACCATGCTACGTCGTCGTGTTTAGCTGGAGCGCTCAATGAGACACCCAGATCGAACTGATCGTCACCCGGAACACCTGTTGCCATGGCGTAAAGAACGTGGCTGCCACCAGCCGAACCGCCTACTCCATAAACAAGCCCGTTACAACGAGCATCGGCACGCGCTGCTCGTATGGCCATTTGGACATCGACGTTTTGCGCCGGGTAGTGGCCATCGTCGACTGGGATAACCGAGTCCTGGCCCACCGGTCCGTGGTCTGCCTCATTCATAGGAATATGCGGGGGCGCCAGCCGGTACTCAGTCGATAATGCGAGAAATCCGGCTGCCGCCAAATCCTTGCTTACGGAATCGGGTCCCGCAGTGCCTGATTTGAACCCACCTCCGTGAAGAACAATAACCGCTGGGTGTGGGCCGGGGTCGGCTGGCATGAAAACTTTCCAGCGCAGAGTCACGCCAGTGGAGGCGACGCCATATTGTTCCCACAATCCATCCCCTCCGCCAGCAACGGCGCGTTGCGGAAGCTGCGATAAAGCCTCCGTGAACAGTTCACTAGCAAAACCAAGCCGTGGCCTCACGTCGATATAATCCAACTCCAAAGCATAACCTAAGCTTCGTCGATCGCGGCCAATGAGAGAAAAGGTGAATGCCTTCTCGCCGGGGCTATAAAACGTCACGGTGGTGGCAACAACGCGATGCTCACAATCAGGAATCAGTGAATAGCCTTCCTGCACTGCACCGAAATCCTCTCCATCAATTGAAAATTGAAAGCGGCCTCGATCGTTTCCAGTTTTAATGCCAACTGCTATCTCATAAGTTCCGGCCTCCGGTATCAGTACCTTGTAAGTAACAGATTGACTCGGAGCAGTAGCATTCAGAACCGCAAGTGCACCGCAGCTGGCATTGAGGTCGTTAATAATATCATAGGAAGTAGGCAGTTCTTGCAGTTCCGTCGATTCTGCCTCAAAACGCAAGGTCTCACTGGTATTGTTGTCACCGTTACGACCAAGAGTTTGCGCTGAGGAATTCGAGGCAACCTGACCGAAGAAGAGAATCAGCACCGATGCGAGCCGACGCATGGCAACTACATGGTTATCGAAATTCAGCTTAAAATTGGAATACGAAGGGTTCATGATGCTCGATGTCTTGTCAGTAATGGTTCTGTGGTGGTCTCGTTAGGCATCATCAGCTAGGGATGACCAACCGACAACAATGGAAAGGTTGCGAGGTTGTTACCCCTGGGATTAGGGATCCTACCTATGGTATTGCTGTGTCACGGTCGAAGAAGTGTCCCAGCTGCGGTTGAGCATGCGCCAGGAGTGCAGCTCGCTTTGAATTGACTCTCTGTTCGTTAGTGGACCGAACGCTGCTCAGTTCCCATGCGCTGCTGTTTTCCCACCTCTCAATATCTTTTGCGCCGCGGATTGAGCTATTGTGTAGGGATTTCTCCTACGGAGACGGGGGCACACTCTGATCGCACTCACTAGTACTGCTATGATAGTTGCCTGACTGAGAGCGCCGCGACTTGCCTCATAAAGAATCGTTGAGGAGTCCGACTGTACGTCTGTTGCCGGGATCGGTCGAATCTTTAAGCGTGTGGATGGTATTGGTTAGGAAGCCTGTACTTACTGCGGAGAGATAGCGGACCGTTGCGCTCTCAAGATGTATTTCTGAATTTTGCCGGTCGCAGTTTTCGGCAGCTCTTTAATGAAGGTCACACCATGCGGCGCTTTGAAATGCGCGAGGTTCGCCCGCGCAAACTCGCGTAGTTCCTGTTCGTCAGTGCTAGCGCCTTCGGTCAGGACCACAAATGCGTGCGGCGCTTCGCCCCACTTTTCATGCGGGAATCCGACGATTGCCACCTCCTGCACGGCGGGGTGTTTCAGAAGCACGCCTTCCACTTCGACAGAAGAAATATTTTCGCCGCCGCTTATGATGACATCTTTCAAGCGGTCGCAAATTTCAACGTAACCATCCGGGTGCACGACGGCCGCGTCACCGGTATGAAACCATCCGCCGTGAAAGGCTCGCTCGGTCGCTTCCGGATCGTTGTAATAGCCAGCCATCACCACGTTACCGCGGGCGAGGATTTCGCCTTGCGTAACCCCATCGTACGGCACGTCATGCCCTTGGACGTCCACCACGCGCAATTCGCCGGATGTAATCAACTCCACGCCCTGGCGCGCCTTGATCGCGGCGCGTTCGCTGATGGGCAGAGACGCATGTTCCGCGCGAGGTTCGCACACGGTGATGAACGGAGCTGTTTCAGTCAGACCGTAAACATGAGTAACAGTCCACCCCAATTCCTCCTCCAGTCGCTGGATGGTTGCGGCTGCAGGCGGCGCGCCCGCGGTGATGACGTGAATACCTTTCGGCGCGAGTGCGCGGAGATCTTTTGGCGCGTTCGCCAATGAAATCAAAACCGTCGGTGCCGCGCACAGCGCAGTGACCCCTTCCGCGGCCATCAATTCGAACACAGCGCGTGGCTCGCATTTGCGAAGGCAGATGTGAGTCGCTCCTGCTGCCGTGACGGTCCAGACGAATGTCCAGCCGTTGGCGTGAAACATCGGCAGCGTCCACAAGTAACGATCGGCGCAGGTCAGAGGTGTATGAAGCAGCGTGCCGATGGAATTCATCCACGCGTTGCGATGGGTGATCATGACCCCCTTGGGACGCGATGTCGTTCCACTGGTGTAATTGATGGTCAGCAAGTCTGTCTCGCGAATGTGCGGGCGAACAAATTCAGACGAACTTGCGTTGATCAACGCTTCGTAGTTGAGCCAGCCGTCGGCTTCTCCCGTCAACGCCACGAAGTGTTGAACGTTGGGAAGTTGTTCACGGACGCTGTCGATGGTTGCCAGATAATCGCGATCCACACATAGCACGCACGAGCCGCTGTGATTGATGAGGTAAACGAAATCGTCCGCCGTGAGACGATAGTTCAGCGGTACCAGCACAGCGCCGATCTGCGGAACCGCGTAGAACGATTCAAGTTGTGCGTGAGTGTTCGGCGAAAGATAGGCGACTCTGTCACCGGAGTTGACGCCAACTTTCTGCAAGACCGCGGACCAACGATCGCACCGGCCGAGAAATTGCCGGTAGGTCCAGCGCGAGTCGCCATCGATGGCAGCGACGCGTTCGGGATAAAGCTTCCGGGCGCGACGAGCAAATTCGAGTGGCGTCAGCGGTGTCTCCATTGGTGTCAGTTGCAGCCCGGTAAGGCTTGCCGATCGCGAGTGGGAGGCAAGCGGCTACTTGCCATTGGCGTCCACTGGAGCCGACATGCCACCGATGATTTGCCACGTTCCATCGCTCCGAATCCAGGTGTGCGTGATCCGCATTATGTCCGTCCGGTTATCGGTACCCTCGTTGTTTGCCCATGTCATTTTGATTCTGTAATGATCGATCGCAACGTCGCCGGTCACATGAACGGCGAGCTGCTCAATCGCGTACGACTGTAGCCTGAGGCCTTTTGATGTGTTGTTCGTAATCCAATCGGTGATGTGATCTTTGTGAACCGGTGCTGAATCAACGAAGGGCCACCCAACGAAATCTTCATGCCAGAGCGCGCGATATCTCTCCAAATCACTCGCCTTTACATCATCCCAATAAGCTTTTTCGAGGTTCCAAATTTGCGCGTCGCTCGAGGCCGTACCGGCAGTATCGACTGAATCTCGGGCGATAGCCGATGTCGTTAGTACAAGCAGGAAAAGAATCGTTCTTAACATCGCGCCATCGTTATCCATCACGCCTGTAAAGACGAGCACTTTGACATCGTCGCTCTGCTTGAGCACGGCTTCTTCCTCTCTGTTCAAGTAGAACCCAGTGGTGCGAATTTTTTGAATCCAAACCCTGCACGCGGTGCATCTCACAAGGCAAAAGGTCGCGCGTTTATGGAAACACTCCTTCAGGATATCCGCTTTGGTTTTCGTCAGCTCATGAAACAACCCGGCTTTGCCGCCCTGGCCATCATCTCCATGGCGCTCGGCATCGGGGCTAATACTTCCATCTTTAGTCTGGCTGACACGGCTTTGCTGCGGCCGCTCGCTGTGAAGGAGCCGTCGCAGCTGGTTGAGCTTTTCGGCACCATCCACAATGGCGCGGAATGGTCGCTCCAGTCGTATCCGAATTACAAAGAATACCGTGATCGCAACAATGTATTATCCGGTCTTTTTGTTTACCGTGTTGTAGTCGCCGGCCTCACAGTCGACAATTCCAGCGATCGTGTCTGGGGATATCTCGTTTCCGGAAACTACTTCGACGTTCTGGGCGTAAAACCGATACTCGGGCGCGCATTTTTGCCTGAAGAAGATCAGACGCCTGACTCGCATCCTGTCGCAGTGATTAGTTATAACTGCTGGCAACACCGCTTCGGAGGCGACCCGCACGTCGTGGGGAAGACAGTTCAGTTTAACAGTCGCCCGTTCACAGTGATCGGCGTTGCGCCGAAAGGATTCATTGGCACCGAAGTCGCGTACGATCCGCAGATGTTCGTTCCGGTGATGATGGCCAGAACGATCGAGCCTGGGAGCACGTGGCTGGACAGACGCGACTCCAATAATCTCTTCACCGTGGGACGCCTGAAGCCGGGAGTCTCCCTGGGCGAAGCCAGGGCTGCACTGGAGACGCTGACTGCGAAACTCGCGCAGGATTATCCGGAGAATGTTGGCCGCGGCCTCCGGCTGGGGAAACCCGGTTTGTTCATTCCCGACATTGCCAATTCGGTCTTTGCTTTCACAGGCGTGCTCGCCGCGGTGGGCGCGCTTGTGATTCTGCTGGCATGCGTGAATCTGGCCAGCTTGCTTCTCGCGCGCGCGACAGAGCGCCGCCGCGAAATTGCAGTGCGTCTTGCTGTTGGCGCGAGCCGGAAACGACTGGTTAGACAACTGCTGACCGAGAGTCTTCTTATTTCACTCAGTGGCGGCGTCGCGGGGGTCTTTCTCGCTGCCATTATCAACAAGGCCGTCCGGGGAATTCGCTTGCCGAGCGACGTCACTTTGCTCTTCGATCTGCGCACAGACTGGCGCGTGCTTACCTTTGCGCTGCTGCTGTCGATAGCGACAGGAATTCTTTTTAGCCTCATTCCGGCGCTGCAATCATCCAAGCCGCAACTCGTGCCGGCGTTGAAAGACGAATCATCCATGGCCGGTTTCCGCCGGTCGCGTCTGCGCAACTTCCTCGTCATCGCGCAAGTCACTCTCTCGTTAGTCCTGCTAATCAGCGCCGGCCTTATTGTGCGCAGTCTGCAAGCCGCTCAGAAGATGCGACCTGGATTTAATCCGGAAAATGCCGTCGCTATTTCGTTCGATGTCAGTTTGCAAGGCTACAACGAAGAACGCGGCCGGGCGTTTCAGAAGCAAGTGCTCGAGCGCGCGAAAGCATTGCCGCAGGTCGAAAGCGCCGCACTGACTGACAATCTGCCGCTTGGTCTTAATTATAATGACAGCACCATTTATATTGAGGGCACGGAATTCAAAGGCGCCAGTTCGTTGCCGATTGCGATCCCAATCGAGAGCAGTCCGGGCTACTTCGATGTGATGGGCATTCCACTCCGGGGCCGCGATTTTCGAGATGACGAAAACAAAAAGGAGAGCCGCGTTGCCATCGTGAACGAGACGTTTGCGAAAAAATTCTTCAACGGACAGGATCCCATCGGCCGCCGCTTCAACTGGCACGGTCCAAAGGATCCATTCTTCGAGATTGTTGGCGTGGTACCGGCAGGAAAATACAACTCGTTAGGCGAGGATCCCAAGCCTGCACTCTATACGCCACTTTATCGCGATTATACAGGCATGGTCACCGTTGTGGCCCGCACACGCGGGGATCCGCAGCAGGTGTTGAACGCTTTGCGTAACGAAGTGCACAAGCTCGATCCATCCATTTCCGTGCATGCAGCGAAGACGCTGAAAGAGCACCTGGGCATATCGCTTTTTCCTGCGCGGATGGCTGCGATGGCGCTGGGTAGCTTCGGCGTGCTTGCCCTGGTGCTGGCGGCGGTCGGAATTTACGGTGTCATGTCACACGTGGTCGCCGGACGCACGCGCGAGATTGGATTGCGCATGGCACTGGGTGCGCAGCTTTCTGACGTGCAGAAACTGATTTTGAAGCAAGGCATGCTGCTTGCCGCTATCGGTTCGATATGCGGACTGGTGATCGCCTTCGGCGGCGCGCGCATGATGAAGAGCCTTTTGTATGGTGTGAGCAGTTCGGACCCGATCACATTTACCTGTGTCGCGTTGATCTTGTTAGGCATTGCGCTTCTGGCCTGCTGGATTCCGGCGCGCAGAGCGAGTCGTGTAGAACCGATGATTGCGTTGCGCGCAGAATAAATTCGGAAGTATTGCGCCGCGCGGCGATTTTGCAGCGAGCAGGATAATTTCCGAATCGGGAAAATCATTTACCACTTGCTAACCGAGGGGAAGGAGATAGCCTCCACTCGATAACCGTGAGCAGACCGAGCGATCTCGTCCAAGGCACCCTGGACCTTCTGCTTTTACGAATCCTGGCGCACGAGCCCATGCACGGCTGGGCCATCAGCCGCCGGCTAAATCAAATGTCTGACGATGTACTGAGCGTCAGCGATGGCTCGCTTTATCCGGCGTTGCATAAGCTGGAGCACCGCGGTTGGATTAAAGCCGAATGGCGGCCCAGTGAGAATAACCGCCGCGCCAAATTTTACTCGTTGACCAGGGCAGGTCGTCACCAGCTCGAACGCGAGACGCAGGAATGGGAACGTCTCTCAGGCGCGATTTCGGCGCTGCTTCGAGCGAATACTGGCTGATTATGCTGGAAAGATTGTATCACTCCCTGAGGACGAAATTTCGCGCGCTCTTTCACAGACGCGCAGTCGAGGAAGAGCTGGCCGATGAGTTGGCATATCACATCGAGGAGAAGATCCAACGATTGCGCGAGCAGGGCATGACACAAGCCGAGGCGCGGAGGACCGTTCTCCGGGAGTTCGGCGGAATCGAACAACGAAAAGAGGAATGCCGCGATGCACGCGGAATTTCTTTTGTCGAAGATTTGTGGCGCGACGTTAAGTTCGCCGGCCATGCCCTGGTCAGGAACCGAACCTTCACCCTTGTCGCGGCCCTGACGATCGCCCTCGGCATCGGCGCTAACACAGCCATCTTTACGCTGGTTCACGGCGTTTTGTTGCAGTCGCTCCCTCTTCCTGACGCCGACCGGCTGGTTGCAATCGGCGAAACATCGCCTTCTGGAGATTTGACTGCAGTGCCCTACCAGAATTTTCGCGACTGGCAGTCGGCGCAGCATTCGTTCGAGGGAATGGCCGCCCGGTTGCCCGCTGGGGGGATCATCACAGGTGCAGGCGAACCTGAGCGTGTTTTCGGCAGGTACGTCTCAGCGGAATTTTTTGCGGTCTTGAAAGTCTCCCCGCAGGTCGGACGCTTTTTCAGTCAAACAGAAGACAGACTCGGTGGCGATCATGTCATCGTCATTAGCAACTCGCTCTGGCAACGTCGATTCAGCGGAGCCTCAAGCATCATCGGCCAGGCGATCGGATACAATGGTGACAGCAGGACTGTGATCGGCGTCCTACGGCCGGATTTCGATTTTTATGGCCAAAACAATGGGAACAATGATGTGTTTCTGCCGCTCGGGCAGCTGGAGCAGCAGGATTCGCGCGGCCGTGGTTACCCGGTTCGAATCACCGCCCGGTTGAAGGCGGATGTGAATGAACAACAAGCCCGCGCCGAGATCAAAACATTGGCGCGACAATCCGCGCTTAAATATCCAGAGGCGGACACAGGGAACACTGTCGATGTCCAATCCCTTCTTTCCGATTACGTGGGCGAATCGGCACGCGGACTAACGGTCCTGTCCGTGGCCGTTGCCGTTTTGCTGATTATCGCATGCGCAAATGTTGCCAATCTAACTCTGGCGCGAGCGGTTAACCGTCAGAAAGAGATCGCAGTGCGGCTGGCTCTTGGCGCATCGCGGTTCCGCATCATCCGGCTGTTGCTTATCGAATCGATTCTCGTCGCGGCGGTCGGTGGAATCTTAGGTGTATTTCTGGCGATCTGGGCAATCGATTGGTTCAAGGCGGGCGCGCCGGAATCGCTTCCGCGCCTGAGCGAGATTCATCTCAACGGTACTGTATTGGCCGCGACCATCATTGCCACGCTGTTCAGCGGGATTGTGTTCGGTCTGGCCCCGGCATTGCAAACAACACGATTTGATCTCCATCAGAGTCTGACCGCGGGAGGCGATCGGAGTTCGGATGCGCTGGGACATCATCGTATGCGCCGTAGCCTGGTCATCGCTGAATTCGCGCTGGCCTTTATTCTCCTCATCGGTTCGGGTCTGCTTGTGAAAAGTTTTCGGAACCTGATGACAGTAGATCGTGGTTACGATGCCAAAAATGTTTTGTCATTTCGATTACGTCTGCCCGACATGAAATATCCGCGACCTGAACAGGCGATCGCCGCGTTGAGCGAAGCGCACTACCGACTGAAGAGTCTACCCGAGGTAAAACAAGTTGCGTTCACCAGTGGCATTCCACTAGGCCGCTTTGTGCAGGGCAACTATTGGATCGAAGGCCGACCCGAGCCGAAGAATATGTCTCAGTGGCCACTCAGCACGGCCGTTTCGGTGAGCGAAGAATTTCATGATGCATTGGGGATCAAGCTGCTGGCTGGCCGAGTGTTCGATCGGCACGATAACATTGGTTCGCCGCCTGTGGTTGTAGTGGACGATCAGTTTGTTCGGCGAAATTTCGGGGAAGCATCTCCCGAGTCAACTTTGGGTCGTCGTGTCCGTTTTGAGGGGGCCGACGAACCATGGCTGGAGATTGTAGGTGTGGTGGGGCACGTCCGATATCACGACCCCGAGGAGGAACCGCTGGTCCAGATCTATCGGCCATGGTTGCAGATGAATCTCAAGCGAAATGGGGATTGGCTGCGAGCGATGGATGTGGTCGTCAAAACTTCCGTGGACCCCTGGACGATTGTGCCGGCGGTCCGAAAACAAATCGCTGGCTTGGACTCGGATCAGCCGCTGGGACCAGTTCACACTTTCGAAGAGATGCTCGATCGCTCGCTCACTTCACGCCGGCTTAATCTGACATTGATCTCCGTTTTTTCGGCCGCAGCGCTGCTTCTTAGCGCGGTGGGCATTTACGGCGTCATGTCCTACACCATTGGTCAAAGGCGCCGCGAAATTGGAATACGGATTGCATTGGGCGCGCAAAAACGAGACGTTGCGCGGCTGGTTATCGGCAACGGCTTGATCATGGTCGCGGTGGCCATTGTTGTCGGCGTTATTGGTGCCTTTACACTGACTCGCTTCATGTCAGGCATGCTGTTTGGCGTGAACGCGGGCGACCTTTCGACCTATGCGACTGTGGCGGCGATGCTTGTCGGTGTGGCATTATTCGCGTGTTACGTTCCCGCGCGCCGGGCCGCAAATCTGAATCCTCTGGAAGCGGTTCGTTCTGAATAACAGGACATGTCCGTCATGTCGCCTTGGGAACGAGCGCATTTTTGTGGCGGAGTTTCATCAGGTTTGGGAGAGTCGAAGACATGGAAATCAGAAGAGTTGGCTCACAAGTCTCTGCGAAAGGCGCTGCTGACTGGTTCACGGGAGACGTTCGCATTGACCCGCTGTTCGAAGCGCCTGAACCGGCGCGAGTTCGTGCCGCGACTGTGACGTTTGAACCCGGAGCACGCACCGCGTGGCATACGCATCCTCTGGGTCAGACATTGATTGTCATTTCTGGCCGTGGCCGGGCGCAACATTGGAATGGACCAGTCGAAGAAATCCGCCCGGGGGATGTTATCTGGTTTGCCCCTAACGAGAAGCATTGGCACGGCGCCACGCCCACGACGGCAATGACACACATTGCCATCCAGGAAGCGCGCGATAACAAGGCAGTCGAGTGGCTGGAGAAGGTGAGTGACGAACAGTACGCGAACTCACACTGCGGTGAATGATCGGTAAGCATCCCGCGCGCGTGTTTTGGTGTGAGAAAAAAGGAATGTCAGGGTAGGGACGTCACGCGGGAATGCCATTCCGGCTCGGACCGTCCGCGGTCGGCGCAGCGCCCAATTGACACTCAATCGCCCGGCGATATGGTCGGCCACGTGCCGCACGACAACGAGATGCGCGCCGCCAGCCGATACGAAGCGTTCATCGCGACCTTCATCGCCTTACTGGCTGTGTCTGTCGCCGGTTACACGGCCTACATGCAACGTCAACAGGTGCGTGCGGCAGTGTGGCCGATTCTTGAATTCGACACCAGCAATGGTCCGAACATTTACTTCAGTGTCGCCAACAAGGGAGTCGGCCCGGCCATCATACGACACGTGGTGATGAAGGTGGATGGTCAGCCGGTGAGAAATTGGAATGAGGTGCTCGATAAATTTCTCGGGCCGGGGAAGCATCGCTACAGCGAGAGCGATATCACTGGCCACGTGTTCGCGCCGAATGAAACCATGACGGTGTTCACCCCACGTGATCCTGAAGGCAACGTGATCGCTTTCGACAAAACCAATCCACTCTGGATCGAAATGGATAAAAATCGTGCACGTCTGACCACCGAGATCTGTTATAGCTCCACACTCGGCGAATGTTGGACTTTGCACGCCGGCGGCTTGCAACCTCCTGTCACAACCAGGACTCGTCGCTGCCCGGCTCCTTCGTTGAACACGTTCCAGCAGTAAGCTGGAAAGTAACAACGTTGTTACTGTTAGCCCAGCGCTGCGTGCATCACGTTCGCGAGCCAGCGTCAGACCGCACCTTCAGACACGGGTAATGAGGATTTGCAAAGCGTTCCGCGCGGGTGTTACGACGTCTAGCAAGTGTACTGGAGCTTGGATGTGGATGAGCCGTTACGTGTGCCGGTGAAATATTTCTCGTTGGTGTCGAAAGCTCCTTCGCCGCGAAAAAAATGGAACTAACCGCAGGAAGGGATGCGATTACCACGCGGAAGACTTCGAAGGAGGGAAGATGTACACGCAAATTATTAGCGGCGACGGTCAATTCCCGTTGGACCACAAGGATCGATCTGCCGATCATGACGATGAGACTCAGTCTTCCTGGAGCGGAGCTATAACAAACTCGGATAACCAGGGACAACTAAAAATGGGCGCACCGAATGGCAAAGGGGTTCGTTCCTTCGTTCGAATGTTTGGATGGCTACTGCTTTTAACCTTTCCGAGCGCGGAAGCTGCCGCTGTCCGCTGGACTAAGCAAGCACCCATTCCAACATGGTTCAGTCTTCAAGGCATCGAACAAATTTCGGCTCAGGAATGCTGGATCGCGTCGGCGCCACTTCTTGGAGACGTAGGCGAGCTCGCTCACACGACAAATGCGGGGCGTACATGGCGGGTGGTTCCCATGCCGCGCCAGGTCAATGCGGTCTGCTTCGTCGATTCTGTCCACGGTTGGGCCGCAGGAAACGGTTTTTTTCATACCACTGACGGTGGCGACACCTGGAGTCAGGACAACGATTGGGGCACGATCTACGATCTATTTTTTCTTGATACGCTGCGCGGGTGGGCGTGCGGAAATGGATCGGTCAATTATTACACCACGGACGGCGGTCTGCATTGGAGTGCGATACCCGCGCCTGGCGGCTCTACCATGGGCTCAATTTGGTTTGTCAATCAGTCGCGAGGGTGGTCGGTTAACCTCGAGGGACAGATATTTCGTTCCACAAATGGCGGACAGAGCTGGGTGCTCCAAGCGACCGTTGGCGGCACAAATCTCCAAACCATTCAATTCTTCGATTCGCAAGAGGGATGGGTTATTGGCGGCGACGCATTTTATCACACAACAAATGGGGGGCAGAACTGGACGAGTGCTTCGGTCCCAGCCGGAACGTGGGCGCATAGCGCACGTTTCTTCGATCGTATTAACGCTGTTGCTGTGGGCGAGTTCGGAAACATCGTTCGCACAGTAGACGGCGGACGAACGTGGCAAACCGTGAGATCACAAGGAACTGGGCAACGGCTCTGGGACGTCGAATATGCCACCGCGAACACTCTCTTTCTCGCCGGCGATAATGGAGTCATCTCGCGGTCCACTGATGCCGGAGCAACCTGGAACTCGATTCAAAGCGGCGGCACCGCGGTCACCCATGGATTCGATTCTCTTGATGCGAAACGAGCTTGGGCGGCCCAGGATGGCGGCGAGATTGTATATACGACTAATGGCGGTAACCAATGGGTGCGTGCATTGGTTCAAGGCTTTGACACTTTGGGAAAGGTTATGGACGTGGCCTTTGCTGATGGGGCCATAGGTTGGGCCGGCGGAGGCAATCAGGGATTTTTCCAAAATCGCGGAGTGCTCTCTCGTTCGACTGATGGCGGACGCTCATGGACGCAACAATTGGAAATAACCGATTTTACGTTCAAGGGCGTGGAGACAACCGACACGCAAACAGCTTTTGCGGTTGGCGGCTTTGATTTTGTTGGTGGCGGGCTCGTGTTACGCACGACGAACAGCGGTTCGTCATGGCAGAATGTCACGCCCAACTCGGAAGGTTTCCGAGATGTATTTTTCATCAATTCATCGACCGGCTGGGTTGTCGCGTCCGGTATTTACAAGACAACGAATGGTGGATCGAGCTGGACAAGGCAATATGGTGACGACGCATCGGAGTTAGATGCGATCTCCTTCTCGGATCCCATGAGAGGTTGGGCCACGGGCTACAACAATCTGGTGATTCGTACGACCGACGGAGGACGGCATTGGGTGTCGCAAAATGTAGGCACACCGCCGGTGACCGCGATCACTGGTATCACTGCCGTAAATTCGACCACGGCTTGGATAGCAGGCTGGTATGGCTTCGTCGCGCAGACGACCGATGGTGGCAACACCTGGCGACAAGAACAGGTTCGCGGCGCAGAGCAGGTTGACTTCGAAGATGCGCGCTTTATAGGCGCTCAACGCGGTTGGGTTGGGGGCAACATTGGTATTTGGAAGTCCGCCCCAATCGTTGATGCCGGGAGCGATTAGAGGGCTGGCGAATGATGCCGTGAGCGAGATCTGTTAGTGCTTCACGCTCGGCAACTACATTTCAGCAGTAGGGTCGTCGCAAATTTGTAACTTTACTTCGCACTAATCTTGGAGACGCTCGATCAGCGCCAGGTTCCTTAGCAGTCTTAAATAAGAGGAGTTACCTAACCCGCGTTTGGCTCAGGTAAGCTCGCAAACAGGCTCGCTAACTTGGAAAAAATGTTAGAACCCTAAATCGCGCCGGAGGAACAATCATGACAACCCAAACGACAGCAACTCGTCCGCCGTTGCCTCCGTTTACTCGTGAGACTGCTATTCAGAAAGTGCGCCTGGCAGAAGATGGCTGGAACACTCGCGATCCTGAAAAAGTAGCGTTGGCGTATGCAATCGATTCGCGCTGGAGAAATCGCGCTGAATTTCCGAATGGACGACAGGAAATCATTCAATTTTTAAAGCGGAAATGGGCGAAAGAATTGGATTACCGGCTCATCAAGGAACTCTGGGCGTTTACCGGGAATCGTATCGCTGTACGGTTTGCTTATGAGTGGCATGACGATTCCGGTCATTGGTTTCGCTCTTATGGAAATGAAAACTGGGAGTTCAATCCTGACGGTCTCATGGCTTTTCGGTTCGCCTCGATCAACGATCTCCCGATCCCGGAATCAGATCGCAAATATCACTGGCCGCTTGGCCGTCGGCCCGATGATCACCCAGGCTTAAGTGATCTGGGTCTCTAGCGCTAGCAAGGAACACAAACTATGGACATGAAACTCGAAGTGATCGTTATACCGGTGTCGAACGTCGATCGCTCCAAGGCGTTCTACGAGAAACTTGGATTCCGTTTGGATATCGATTACGCACCAGATGATAAATTTCGGGTCGTACAATTCACTCCGCCCGACTCGGAGGCGTCTATCATCTTTGGCAAGGGAGTAGTGTCTGCAAAATCTGGCTTAACAGACAGCCTGGTGCTGGCAGTGAACGATCTTGATGCCGCTCGACAAAACTTGATCGGACGCGGTGCCAGCGTCAGCGAAGTATTTCATTACGCTGAAGGCCCTCTCAACAGCTCTGGAAAAAACCCGCGTGTTCCCGGCCGCGATCCGGAAGGTCGTTCCTATTTCTCGTTTGCATCGTTTGAAGATCCGGACGGAAATGGCTGGTTGCTTCAGGAGATCACAACACGACTTCCCGGTCGCGAATGGAAGGAGGCGCGAGCATCAGGCACAGACGTCGCAACTCTCGCTGATCTTCTGCACGAGACGGAGCAGCGTCACGGCCAATATGAGCAGACGCATGCCAAACATAACTGGTGGGATTGGTATGCGGCGTACCTGAGCGCGCGTCAAAACGGGAATAGTTCAGAGCAAGCCTCAGCTGCTGCCGACCGTTACATGGACGAAGTGAAACAGATCGGCACCAAAGCCTAATAAACAAAATTGAAACGGGGGCGCGAGGATAGACTGTCACTCGATTCCTCTTAAAGTGGGAAACAGGGTTAACTCGAATGTGGCACTGCAAAATCCCACATCTGCGCAGCGGCTACGATCGGATGGAAGGAGATAAAATCAGCCATGCAACCAACTTCGTACAACGCAAAAGCCTATTCCGCGAGGAGTGAAAAATCGCCGCTCTCTTCGACGAAAATTCAACGTCGCAATCCAACTGATCGCGACGTGCAGATAGAGATTTTGTTCTGCGGCATCTGTCATTCCGATCTCCATTCAGTGCGCAATGAGTGGAGCGAGTTCATGGCCACAAATTATCCAATCGTTCCCGGTCATGAGATTGTCGGTCGCGTTACTAAAGCAGGTTCGGCAGTGACCAAGTACAAGGAAGGCGACCTCGTCGCCGTCGGTTGCATGGTTGATTCGGATCGGAATTGTCATTACTGCAAGGCCCACCTTGAACAGTTTTGTCCGAATATGGTTCTCACTTTTAATTCGCCAGACAAGCACCTTGGTGGATTCACGTACGGCGGTTATTCTGAGAGCATCGTTGTTGACGAACATTTCGTTCTGCGTGTTCCGTCTAATCTGAATCCTTCCGGGGCCGCACCACTGCTTTGTGCCGGGATCACCACGTACTCTCCCATGCGCCATTGGGGTGT
>DASREH010000110.1:0-22652 GCA_035652195.1 Candidatus Udaeobacter sp.
AGTGTTCCCCGTTGTAACAAACGGGTTAACTCCATCACTGGCTATTCCTCCAACACCCCATATGGCACCGCCCCAGCTACCCTCTCCTCCAGCAGCCCATGCTGTTACTGCACTGGATGGATCCGGATTATCTATCGGCACGCCTAGCAGCCATCCATGGTATATACTGCAATCCCGCATACTCCCATACCCGACGTAAAGAATGTTACCCACAATACCGAGCGCCGGTCGCTGCTGTTGCACTTCTGCGGAGAACTGCAGGCCGTTGTAGTTCGCTGTTGCTTCTACGTCCACAGGCCACCCAGAGTTGATCTCGCCGGTGTCCACGTTAAGGGATAAAATCAGATGCTTCTTGGTCGCCCCGCCATCGGGTGTAGTCATGGCGTCCAAAAACAATGCCCGCGAAAGGAGATCTACAATGGGCGTGCCAGTGATCCCCATGGGATCAAACTTGGTGCAGATTAAATCCGCTGCCGAAACTGGCGGACCAACGTTGCGCTCCCAAATGATGCTCCCATCAAGGGCATCGAGCGCATATACATTGTTTGATTCGGTGGCCACGATCACCATGGCTCGGCCGCCGGGGCCGCCTTCGATGTAAAGCGGCTGTGCATACACATTACCGGCTATGGTCCCGTCAAACTTCAGGTCGCGGGCCAGATCCGCCGCCGCAGACGGCGTAAAGGCCGAATCCATGTACAGTCCATCACGCGAGTCGTGATTATGAAACTGCGTCACGTTTACCTGCGCCTTCGTCGGAACGACTCCACTCCAGAGACAAAAAACAGCTATCGCGAAAGCGATCGACAAAGATTTCATGGAGCTGTGCTTGGACGTTTGTGCTGCCTTTTTACAACAATTCGGTGATGTTTGTCCATTACGGCTGGATTTGGTCGGTCCAGAGAAATTGCCACATGGCAATCGCATTGATGGCAACCGAGACACCGAATAGAAAGATCTCCGGCAGAGAAATTTTCGGTCGCCCATTACCGGTCAGCAGGAGAAACATCCATGGTAACAGAATCATGGCGTAACGGTACGAGAACTGCCAGCTCCCAGGGTTACCGTGCAACCAAAGTACGAGTGTGAGCACGCTGATAGCGACCCAGGAGATGATTCTATACCGTCCTCCTTGGCGAAATAGCAGACATAGGAACGGGCTGGCAAGGAAGATCGAACAGCCAAAGCCGTTCGGCATGATGTAAGGAAAGTAAGATATACTGTCGAAGCCTTGAAATAACATCGTGTAGATATTCCAAGGAATAGCCTGGATCGAAAACAACCCATTCTTATACCAGGGTTCGTCGGCCACTTCCGGAATGTGAAAGTAACCGAAATCGAAAATGGAGTGAAAACGCGCGAAATTGTACGCGGCCGTCAAGAGTCCGAGAATGATGGGCAAGCTTAGGAAGCGAATGAGCATCCATCTGTTTTCGTGAAGTCTCTTCTTTAATGTTTTCCAATGCCCCGGTGTGTTCGGTGCCGAATGCGCTTGCGAGACTGAAGATGTTGCAGGGCAACCGCTCCGGTTGTCGCGGTCAGGCAGGCGAAGCGCCCGCCCTGCAGAGCCCGGCTGTCGCCAAAACAAATAAGGGTAGAGAGGCAGCGTAATGAGCAGCTCTGTGCGATTACCAAATGCGAGAGCAAAGAAAGCTCCCGCAAGAAAGGGAGAAGGCCGCACTAGGGTGAAATACAAAGCGGCGGCTTGTCCCAGCAACGCCAGGCCGAGAGCGATTTGCCACGCTCCGGCGAATCCCAGATTACACCATGTCCAGGTTCCAAAAATCGGAAATAGGGCCAGCATGATCCTACGAGCCAATCTTGCGCCGTCCCGTTGCTTAACGCTGGAGTAGTCGGGGCCGAATGCCCTGGCGAGTCCAAAAAAGAAATAGATGGATATGCCGGCAATCAATGCTGCCACCACGCGGCCAGGAAAGCTCTGTATCAGACCAGTTTCGCGCAACAGCGCTACCGGAACCATGCTCAGCACCGCGCCTAACGGAAACGCTGAGTAGTAGTGGCCCTTCCACGGAATCATTTCATTAAGCCATTCGGGTGGCTTGTCCTGGAGCCCTATGTGGCCATGGAGAAAAGCCAAAGCGATCTGATTCGTATAATCCAGATCATGAAGGGTCGATTTCGTTGAGAAATAGAACGCGATCCCAGCGAGTGCGGAGAGACCGACTGCGATCTTTAGTTCCCGGCTCTTCTCTTTCGCTTCGTCGACGCCGACCATTACCTTCACTATCCAAATTGAAATGAAATAGCTACTTCAGAATCCCGGTCTCGATTAAACCCGGAGTTAAACGGGAGTGCAACCTCCCCCAGAAATTCGCGAATAGCGAAGAAGCCGCATGATTGTTGCGCGCGATTGCGTTCCTGCGTTTACAGCCGAAATCCGGCTGCTGCTGCGTCGTGGTGAAACATTCGGACGGTGTCGAGCGATAGTTCATCGAGGTCTTTACCTCCGAGTGATATGAGTTTTCTGAGAATGCCGTGAGGCACTGTAACAATATGGCAATGACAAGCGGCCGCCTGGAACACATTAAGCACTTCCCGGACGCTTGCCCACAGTAGCTCAGTTTTCGGCAAATTCCGCAAGATCTCCAGTGACTGCTTCATGATCGGCGATGGATCGACTCCCGTATCAGCGATGCGGCCGGCGAAGACCGAAACAATAGAGGGCACGCTGGAGTCTAAAACGGCGGCAACTGACTCGACCTGGCGGGCGGTTAACACGGCAGTGATATTCAACTTTACGCCCTCCCGAGCTAGTTCCGCGATTAACGGGACAGAGGATTTCCCGGCGGTGTTTGTAATCGGGATTTTAACATAAACATTCTCCTGCCAGTCATGGATCTTCAGGGCTTGACGACGCATCTCGGAAAAATCGTCAGAGAAAACTTCAAACGAGATCGGTTTTCCTTGCACTTCTCTGAGCACAGTTCTGGCGAAAGTTTCGTAATCGGTGAGACCCAGATTACGCATCAAGGTGGGATTCGTGGTAAGGCCCTTGATGTAAGGCTGGCGGGACAAGTCTGCGATGCCCTTAATGTCTGCGCCATCTGCGAAGATTTTAATCGGCAAATCCAGGACGACTTGATTCATAATTCCCAAGGTTACCTGTCCAGGAAGGGAGCAACATATCAGCAGCCCGCGTCGCGGAGAAGCGTATTCACAGCGTCATTAAAGCTTCGCACTGTAAAGTCAGGCGATGCGCGTAAGCTCTCTTCGTAGTCGCGCTCAATAAGAATTGACCGGCAGCCCGCTGACCGAGCGCAATCAACATCTCGCCATCGGTCACCGATGACGTAACTGGCGGCGAGATCGATTTGAAGTTCAGCTGCTGCTCGCAGAATCAGGCCGGGTCTCGGCTTACGACAATCGCACGGGTCACTGTGAGCCTCACCCGCATGGTAACAGATTTCGATCCGATCCAGCGACGGCAGCGCGGACTGCATTTTCAAATGCATTGCTTCGACCATCTCACGATTTTGTTTTCCGCGCCCCACGTCCGGTTGGTTGGTAACTACAATCAACAGGAAATTTGCTGCCTTGAGGCGTGCGCACCCGGAAATTACGTCATCGTAAAGTTCGAAAGCTTCAACGGTAGATGGAGGGAAAGGGCGCCCATTCTGGACGACAGCCCGATTAAGGACTCCATCGCGATCAAGGAAGACCGCGCGTTGCGCTAGGTCATGCTTTCCCATTTTGTCTCGGCTACCTTCAGTCTGGGATGTGAGACCCACAGGTGCCATACCACCGCTTGGAAGGCCTCCGAGTGCGGTGTGACATTTGCGACATTCACAGTCGGAATCACGATCGCCAAATCAGCAATCTGCGCCGTGTAACCTCCATCACGACCCACGATTCCAAGGATCGCGGCGCCGCGCTCTTTGGCCAGTTCCATTGCCTTCACCAGGTTCGCGCTAACGTTCTTTTCAACGTTGCCGCCACCGACCGATAAAATTAGCAGTGCGTCTTTTTCATTCAATCGGCTGACCTTGAGCCATCCCGCAAAAACAGAAGACCATCCTTCGTCATTGGTTCGAGCAGTTAGCTCTGAGACATTATCCGTTGGCGTGTAGCATTCCATCCCGGCCAGCTTGCGAAAATCATTCGCTGCATGAGACGCATTTGCAGCGCTACCTCCCACCCCGAGGATGAACAGGCGGCCGCCACGCTCACGGACAGCTGCGAGGAGTTCCACTGCTTTATCGCAAAGGTCGGTGTCGAGTTGCGAGATGATTGCAGCCGTCTCACGCAGATATCGCTCGGAATAGCTCATAATACGGCGGCAAATATTTTGCTGCGCAGCAGCGAGTCGAGTTCCGCGAGGCCTTGGCGCGATCCAATTTCATAGAAGCGTTGCTTTGCTTCATATGCTGCCAATTGTTTGTCCGAGACTAAACGCGAGTAAACGTCCGCGAGATCAAAAGCGGAATCATTGGGATAGGGCGTCAGCACTGTCGCATTCAGAACGCCGAGGCCGTAATCGATGTGGCGCATTTCTGGTGTGCGTCGTTTCTTGTCATACCGGCGAATTTCCCCCGCCTCGAAGGAGATATTGCTTGTGTCCCAGCGGCCTTCGTTTTGGAAGACTGTCATTAATGCAGGCTTTCCGCTCGCAATGAACGCGTTCACCACCTCGGCGTAATCAAGCGGCATGTAAGAATCTCCATAAACTACCAGGAAACGTTCGCCCAGCTTCGGAAGAGCCCGCTTGAGCGCGCCACCCGTTCCAAGGAGAGTGGAGCCATCAAAGGAGTAGGTGATGTGGATGCCGAGATTGCTCCCGTTCCCCAGCTTCGCCTGGATGACTTCACCGAGGTATCCGACGCAAAGCACGATTTTGCGAAAGCCGTGAGAATGCAGTAGCCGCAATTGATGTACAAGGAACGGTTCGCCCGCTACACTCAACAACGCTTTCGGTGTTTTTTCCGTCACGGGCCGGAGACGGGTCGCAAGTCCGCCGGCGAGAATGGCCACAGGCCAGTTCGCCAGGTCAACATCCTGCCGAGCCTTCATTGAATCAGGATTTTCGTGCCTTCCGGTTCGAATCGAAAACGGATTTCGGTCAAACCTTTCTCGCGCATGGCATGACGTAGCCGGGCTTTATCTTCGGCATAGAACATCAGAAACCCGCCGCCGCCTGCGCCGATCAACTTTCCGCCAAGTGCGCCGTTTGCCATCGCGCAATCGTAAAACTCGTTGATATGTTGATTGCTCATCTTCGCCGAACGTTGTTTTTTCTGCTGCCAATGAACATCCATTAACCGCGCAAACTCATTCAGGTCGCCTGCTTCCAATGCGCGCTGGCTTTGACGGCCCAGTTCTTTTATAAGGTGCAGGTTCTCGAGCATCGCCTTGTCTGATTTTGTGCTCTTATCATGTTGTTCCTGCAAAATGGTTGAGGCTGAACGCGAGTAGCCCGTAAAGAAAAGCAGCAAATTATCCTCTAAATCGAGGTAGGCGTCCTCGGAAATCCGCAGAGGCGATGCCTGGACCTCGCCAGTCGGCAGAAACTGAAAACAAGTTATCCCGCCATAAGCCGCAATGAATTGGTCTTGTTTGCCTATGGGTTCACTCAACTTTTCCAATTCGATGTGACATGCCTGTTCCGCGAGCTCGGCAGGATGCACCAGATTCTTGTGCAAGGCATGCAAGGCCTTGAGTAACGCAGTTGTGAAACTCCCTGAAGAGCCGAGGCCCGTTCCGGCGGGAATATCGGCCATGCTTGCAATCTCCAGGTTGCGCTCCTGTACGCCCGTCAGTCTAAATGCCTCCCTGATGATCGGGTGCGCGATTTTGTCGATTTCGGATACTTCTTCGAAGTGGGAATATTTGAGCAGAAAGCCCTCTACAAACCTGCGATGAACGGTGATGTAGACATATTTATCGATGGCAGCGGCTATAAGAAAGCCGCCATGCTGGCGATAGTATGATGGTAGATCAGTGCCGCCACCGCCGAGGGAAATTCGCAATGGTGAACGCGTAATGATCATTTGGGGCTCCCAACATGAAAAAAATTAGCCTCATTGTCCAGTGAAGGCGCTTCGGTCATAAACCGGGAGGAGCAACGATTACATTCTCTCAGCGCGTCCGGTTTAAGCTCTTCACCTCAATTGGCTGACGTTCGGCCCAAAAACTCATTCCATGTCGCTTTAGTTTCGTCAGGGACATTCATGTCAGCTTCCAAAAGCCACGACACCGTGCTTAGCGAGTTGATTACAACCGACACTGCAACCAGCGCAATGAGGAGATAGCGCATTCGAAATGCAAACCGGTCACTACGCAAAAAGAACAGAAAGGCGAAAACAAGAAATGGATAAAATTCTGCAAGGTAACGCTGCGCCAGGCCCATGAATGACAGAATCAGGAGAATTTGAAGCAAAAAAATTGCCGCGATTGCGCGATCCACCCGGTCGGAACCTCCGGGTCGAAGCAGTAACGCGATGCCAATCGCGGCGCCGAGCAGGATCCAGGACGAGCACCACAACAGAGAAGAGTACGTTTCGGTAAAGGGCATAACATAAAGGGTCTTATGCCCATAAGTTTCACGGCCCGATTTGAGAAACGGAGGATCCTTTTGCAACTTCGGAGTCCGCAGAAAAAAATAATCGGCAAAACTGTAGGGAATGCGCTGCAGCCGAAACAGTCCTTGTTTCATCGCGAACTGTTGCTGCTCCTGGTTTGCGGAGAAACGCATAGGCATTCCACTAAAATCGCCAAATCGTGCGTATGTCAGACACAAGTAGAAGACGAACGCTGCCGCGAGCGGAAGAAAAAGCGCCGCAAGATCAGACAGACGATTTCTTCGGAATAGTCGGAGGGCAAGGATTGGCGCGATTAGAAGAAAAGGTGCGCCAAAAGTGGCTCGGGAGAGCAAAGCTGCGCCGGCACAAATTGAAAAGGCGAGCAGCGAGCAGGTCAGCGCGAACCCTTCTGCCTTTTGAGATCGCAGCGCGAAATAGAGAGCGGCCAGGGACCAGGCCAGTCCCCAAATCATTGCTTCGTCGTAGATGGAAAGATTTCCAAGAAGCAACAGCAACGGCGAGCCAAGAGCGAAGCCAACCAACGACGCGTTGCCCAGCAAATTTTGCCAGCGACTCGACAATTGGGAGCCGGCCAATGCCGTCCGAACGAGTCCCGCGAAAGCCGCTAACGCAATCAGTCCGGCACCAAATCCAGAGATGCGCGACCAATTCCCGCGCCCGTCAGGATAGAGATAATTTAACGGAATGCGCAGGAACGCCGGGAAGGGCCCGAAGTACATGCGCGGCTTATCATTCACGATCATTATTTCGTGCCTGATCGCGTCACTATCGACGTCGACATCGCCGCGGAGAAAATGTTCGGCTTGTGAGTCGTAAGCTTTACCTAACACCTCGTTGACGAAGATCTGGCGACCTCCGGTCATGGTGAAGAACCACAAAATCGCAACCAGCACGAAGGCCATCGGTTGAAGGTTCAGCGATCGACTTTCTTCAGCCATCCAATTGTGCTTTTGATCTTTAGAAACTGCTTAGATGTACCAGGGACATTAAAAGCGCCGGAATCATGCTGTCGGTTCGCTTTTGCTGGCGGTAGCGAACAAGTTCAAACCGAATTTGTGGTATTCTAACTTGATCTCACTTGGCTTGAAACCGGCACGAACCAGCATTGGCCAAAGATCGCGCTTCCCGTAGTACATTTTGTGGTCGTCTATTTCCACTTTCGGGCTCAATCCTAATCGAAACGCAGATAACTCGAGGAATCGTTTGCCCACCCAAGTTGGAACGTTGACCAGGAGCAATCCTGAAGGTTTGAGCAGGCGCCAGGCCGATTGGAGCACAAACTGCGGTTCAACCAGGTGCTCCAGAACTGAAATCAGCATGACAACATCCACGGTTTCGCTTTCCATGGTCGGGATGATCTCCTCGATTGATCCCTCATAAAGAGCCAATTTCGCCCGACCTCGAAGCTCCGGAGCAATGTGAAAATCTACTCCAATGCCTCTTTTTAGCCTCGACTCTAAAGCGATTAATTGAGCGGCCCGGTAACCACAGCCAAGTTCCAATACGTTTAAATCGTTTCGGGCTGGGAGGTGTCGCTGAATTGCACGCTGCGATAGCCACACTCCAAACCGGTCAGCCAGGGTTAATCCGTGCTGCCCGTAGCTTTCACCTGCCCGCGAACTCACTTCCGATACCTTAGGATCACGCGGTTTGCCATCTCTATCAGCAGCGTGAAGCAGAATGTCTGGAAGCCAAGAATCACCAGCAACAGACCGAGAATGGCGGGGTGCGAGATGGCTTCCAGATTTAATCCAAGTTTCAAGTAGCGGTAAACGAAATGGCCAAGGAGCAGCAGCCCGGTCAATATAAGTATGGCCGATGCGATCATTCCTCGATCGTATGTTATGAGGCGTCGCAAGCGCTCCACAAATTCAGGTCGAAGTCCGTGCAGGATTCGGGCAAGCGAGCCGATTTGAACGGAGCTGTAACCCAGCGTCGCGCACGTTACCCCAAGCAGCATCCAGTACAAACTGAATCCAATGGGTCCGATTCTCACGGGGCCCGTGGAGAGAGTGAGAGCTAGCAACAATCCAATTCCCATCAATACGAGGCCCGGCTTAAGCAGGAACGAATCCGCAGCATACACAAGCATCACTTTCAAGTTCACCCAGCCAGCCATCCACGATGATTTCCAGCCGACGCGACGATGATGACTCAGGCGTCCCTCGCGGTCCTTGTAGAACTTGATGGGCACCTCTGCGCTCGCGAGCTTCAGGCGCGCGGCTTTCAGCACCATCTCACTTGCGTATTCCCAGCCTTCTGACGTGATATTTATTTTGTCCAGCGCTTCACGCGTCGCCCCGCGTATCCCGCAATGGATGTCGGAATAGTTGCTGCGATAGATTTGATTCAGAATCCAATTTGTCAGAGGTGTGCCGAAATAACGGTGCAATTTGGGCATGGCTCCTTTTTCGATACTACCCCGGAAGCGGCTGCCCATGATGAACTCCTTGCCCTTCTTAAATTCTTCGACGAACGGGGCGATCTCACGAAAGTCATAGGTCAAATCCGCGTCCCCCATTAACATCCACTTTCCACGGATGTACGGGATGGCGTCGATGTATGCCCGGCCGACCCCCCGTTTCGGGGTACGGAGGACTTCTCCCCCATGCTCAAGCACAATGCCGGGCGTGTTGTCAGTCGAACTGTCCACGATGAGGATCTGCCCTGTCACACCGGCGCGTTTGAGGCCCTCCTTGCACCACTCAATGAATTCGCCCACGGTGAGCTCTTCATTCATCGCGGGAATGACGATGCTGAGTTGCACGTCTCCAGCCGTCATACCCTCGGGCTTCAGATGTTCTATAGTCGGCTCCAAAACGACATCTGCAGACTCCATGGCGTGTCAGCATTTAGCTTCTTCAGTTTTCCCCTGTCCGACCTGTTCCTGGATTCTGATCGGCGCCGATTGAGATCTTCGGTCAACCCAAACCTTCACGACTGCAGCGAAAATCAATATTGTTAGTAAAGACATCGGTTGAATATATCGGACGCTCGCTTCCTTTGAGAGAATAGTGATGGTTGCCAAGAGAATCCAGCTATTGAGACAAAGCAAAACAACATACCCTTCGGCGAGCAAAAATATGAGGGCGGCACAAATGAAGGGGGATAACAGGACAACGTAATAGTACGGTTGTGAACGCAAAAGATGTTTCTGTGAGAAAGTGTATGTTCTGGCATTCCGTTCTGATGGTGGCTGGAGATTGAAGTGAGCGGCCACATTCCATTCTTTCGTCTTCGGCCAATTGTTTCCCGTTTTTCCGAGTTCCTTTTTAACCTGTCTGTGGATGTGATTGAAATTCCAGTATCGTAAGAACGTTTTGCCGCCCAGCAGTCCGATCTCCATCGGCCGGCGCAAAAGCGCATTTAATGCTGTCTGCTTCGCTACGGTGTTTGAAACAGCGTCGTTCGTCTCAATTTGCTTCCATCGGCGGGCCAGGCCTCCGGGCGAATAGAGTTGACTGTCCCGCGACCACGCGTTGCTCAAGTCAAACTCATTACCGTTTGCAATCAACTCAGATAACCGTGGATCGGGAGAATCGGTCGGCTTAAGTACCGGTGCCCAGGTTGTAAGCAGGCTTAACCCGGTATTGTGCAGCAGCGCGGGTTCGCGATCCGCAAGTCTGCCGTTGAGCTGCTTGTAGCCTTGCTCAAGAACGAACAACAATAAAACGCTGAATAGCAGGTGCACTCCGACCGACTTCACCCCGGAAGCTTTCAAGCTCCAGAAAGGTTTTCCCAAGGCCGCGCGTATCTCGGGGAAGAAAGCAATAATCGGCAGCGCCACGGCACTAATCCCAGCGACGAGCAAATAACTCATCCTGAAAGCGATGATTAGGACAAATAGTATGTCCACGATTGCGAGCTGCCAGAGACGCTTTTGCTTCAGATATAAGAAAGAGAAAAACAACGCGAAGACGTAAAAGAAAAGGCTAATCGTCTCCGTCATGACGTAGCGCTGCCATACTAATTGCAGCGGATCGAGCGAACAGATAACTCCGAAGAGGTAGGCCAAAGCAGAACCGAGGCCAAAAATCACACGGCAGATCAGTGCAACGAAAATCGCCGTCAGCGCCGCAAGAAAGGCCTGAAGGATCAATAATGAAGTCAGAGTTCCCGTTCCGTGCGATGTCCAGCGAATCACATACCCGTATAGAAACGACCGGTCAGGAGGAATCCACCCTGTTAATGCCGTCCACAAGTAGCTTCCTGAGTCTCCCAGGAATAATTGTGGAACCGGCTCAAGTCCAAGAAGAAGGAACTCCAATGTAAGGATTAGAAGGCAAAATAACCACCAATGCGCGTCCGCGACAAAGCCGGACTGCGTCGTGAGCCTCCCTTTAGCCGGGGCCTTGAACATATGCAGAGGATGACCGCTTAAATTCGTCATCCCACTTGAACCTGGCAGCCTACTTTTTGAAGTCCAACGCCCCTTTTTTTATAGCGTAAGCATAGCCAACCATCAGGATCAGGATGAAACTCAGCATGCTCCAGAATATCGAACTGCTATGCCTGATAGCGTCCCGGTAGACAACCGCCCACGGGTACATAAAGACAATCTCGAGGTCGAACAGAATAAAAAGCATCGCCACGATATAGAACTTCACGCTGAAACGCGGCTGGCGTTCTCCTTGGGGGATCATGCCGCATTCATATGGAGTATCCTTCGCCTTGGTACGTTTCCCAGTCTTACCTACTACCACACTGACGAGCAGCGCGGATCCGGCGAAGAGAATGGCTACAACAATCTGCAGGAGAACCGGGAAATATTCGCCTGACATCCGGACTCCCTGGCAGCAATGATTCGCTTACTTCACGCCCGCGAGATGGCCATTCTGTTGAGCGATTGCGCTGGCTAAAGCCGCGGGCAATCCCTTGTACTTCTTGCCGTTCTTCTTAACGGCTCCCCGCGCCACGAGATTCTGCAATTTTTCATAAGCTCGCAGGCGCAGCATTTCCTCGCCACCACTGGCGGCATTCCGGGCTCGGAGATTTTCGTGCACAATGTCGAACAATTGCTTAAATTCGAACGACGAACGCCGTGAGAGGACAGCAACCAGCTCCTCAGTTACCAGATCGGGAACGCGACGGGAGAATGCATTTTTCTTTAGAATAGCCATAAGGCGAGAAAGATAGCACGTTTTTGACCAACTGCAGTAATTTTCTTTACTTGTCCGTGTCGAAAAAACCCAGAAGAGCGACGAAATGACACAGTGTTAACGGTTTTTCCGTTTATGGCGTAGGCGAGGGGCTAGCTTGCGCCGGCTGAGGCGTCAGGTTGGGTGAGGGGACCAAGCTACCAAGCCCGGTGCCCTGCTGCCGGGTCGCCGTCCCTATGCTGCTAAGGACAGCGAGGACGATTGCGGCCTGGTCCAGTGTAATCGGTCCGATCGATTCCGCTACATAGCCGTCGCGATCATACCGTTGAGAAGATACGATTGGGCTGAGGTGCTTTGTGATGACTTCGGATGACGGAACCTTACCCAAGTCCACCGAACGAGCTATTGCGGGCATGAACGCTGCAGCCATTAGCAACATCGGACGAAGCGAGGCATCAAGGCGTGAATAGAGCAGCGCAGTGTCCACGTATGAGAAAAAGTTTGTCGGCGCAGGCAGCAGACGCTCGGCTGCCTTGTATGTTGGCGAATTGGCAAGCTCCGATGAGCTACTCGAGCTGCGTTTTACAGCCTCTTCCACTGACACTGGATTCAAACCAACGATAAGGATCCGGTTCGACAGGGCAATGGTTGGGGTCACAGCGACGAGCGTGGCCGCCGATTGTTGGGAAAAATAGCGAATACCATCGCGCTCTGCATGGGTCCACATTGCGCTTTCGTCGGCGCGCGTAAAAGCTTCAATGATTTTGGTCGCCCGGCCAAAGTCGAGCACGGGCAAAGTAACCAGCACCGAGGGCCAATGAGCGTTGGAGGGCCAATCCGCCACGGCACCCAGTTCGCCGCCAAATGCAGCTTTCCAATCATCGGCCGCAATCCCATTGCCGGCGAAATCTTGGAACACCTTCTGCACGGCCCCGCCAAGGGCAGCAGCCTGATGGAGGGTTTCCATCTTTTCGCCGAGATTGAGCAATAATGCCAAATAGAAAAATGTTGCTGTTGTTCCGAGAGTTAGCGACGACCGGTTGAGCGTGCCGTCCGTTTCCAGCTTTGGCATTCCGATAAAAAACAGGTCACGCAACTTTCCATTTTCAAATCGCGTGGAACCCGCGATGCACCGCATTTTTTCAAGCATGGTGGTCTCACCTGGAGTGGGGCTGGACTGAACTGCAGCGCGCAATGCAGCAAGCCGATCGGAAAATGACTTCGGCTGGAGATAGAAAAACGCGGCGTAGTTCGACGGCCGGTGCCCAGTGGCCATGCGATATGCCTGGTCTTTATCAAGTGTTTCGGCGGAATCCTTTGCCCGGTGGTCCACGCGATCCAGTAGCGCCTTCAATTCGGTTACACTCGTGGCGGCAAAGAACCATGGGCCATCGTAGGTTGTTGCCACAGTGAATGGGGCCGTGGTGACCACATCAATTTCGTGGCCCTGGTAATCAACCTTCTCATGCTTCGTTCCCGGACGTTGTTCCAAAACAGACGTACGCCATTTGCCGATAACCTGCTCGGCCTCGTCCTGCGTTCCGTGAAACCGGAAGCCGCCGATAAGCGTTGGAGAACTGTCGCTTATCGAAGTCAACGCCAGGAAGGCATTCTTCGGGTCGAGCCGTTCAATTTCCGTTAAGGTGTCGAGAGCCTTCGACGTTGAGATGTTGTCGAGTGGCTTGCGCAGGAAGTCCTGCACGGCCGGTTCACGGTAAAGTTGATAAACATCTGAACGACGCCAATCCTCGCGCGTTCGCTTAAAATCCGGTAGTTGTGCCACGAAGATGGTGTCTCGGGGCAGTAACCCGGCCACCGGCGCGGTGGACACTTTTTGTGAAAAGTTCCAGTAGTACCAACCACCGTACGCGGCTATGGCGGCCGCGATGATCAGCAACACGATTCGTTTCATAGACAACGCTGGCGCGGATGCTGGATACTCGATGCTGGGTACTGGATCAAACGCAAACTTGCGAGAGCAGCCTCAGCCCAGTGGCTAGGCCCGCGGGTGAAATTGCCGGTGGACCGCTTTCAATCGTTGTTGGTCTACGTGTGTATAGACTTGCGTGGTCGAAATATCAGCGTGTCCGAGCAATTCCTGAATGATGCGCAGATCGGCACCATTTCCTAACAGGTGCGTGGCGAAGCTGTGTCGCAGAAGGTGAGGATAAATGTGGCTTTCAAACCCGGCCCGCCTGGCATGGTGTTTGACGATCTGCCAGATTCGCACGGTTGTAAGCTTGGAACCGCGCGCGGATAGAAAAATTTCGCTGCTCGTATGGCGCTTGAGAAGTTTCGGCCGTTCTGTCGACAGATACGCTGCCAGCGCTTCGCATGCCTTGCGGCCTACCGGTACGAGCCGCGTTTTATTTCCTTTTCCGGTGACCCGGATGACCCGCTCTTCGAAGTTAAAGTTCTCGAGCCGTGCATTTGCCAGTTCTGAAATACGCAAGCCACTTGCGTAGAGCAGTTCGATCATGGCCCGGTCGCGCAATCCATGAAGAGCATTCGTGTCAATGCTATCGAGGAATTGTTCGATTTGTAATTCATTCAATGTTTCCGGAAGATATCGCTCAATTCGCGGAAGCGTCAGCGCTTCAGCCGGGTCGCGCTGGACTTTTCCCTGAACCAGCAGGAATCGAAAAAAAATCTTCAACGCCACTACAATCAGTTTGATCGAAGAGGCGGAAAGACCGCCGCGCTTTCGTTCGGCGAGATATTCGCTAATGGTTGGCAGCGTGACGGTGCGAGGTTCGTCGATTTTTTTCTTAGCTGCGCACCAGCGCGCGAAATCAGAGAGGGATCTTTGAGTTGAAAGCTGATAATTTTCCGAAAGACCGCGCTCGATTGCGAGGAAACGGATAAACGACTCGATCGCGTCTTCCATCTATTTCATTGTAGCGGCTGGCCCGCAGACCTGCAAAATCGATGTGCCGCAGCGCCGCGGGCATTGGACTGACAAGGTACGGCAGCGCGGATCATTGATCAGGCGCGATATGATTGACAAGAGAACGTTAAATATCCGATGTTTGCTTAAGATGAGCTTGGACCTCAACACGATCCTGAAGGACTGGCCCCACGAGAACGGCAACATCAAGGTTCGCAAAATTGCAGGGCTTGATGGTCGCGAAAAGTTGCAGTTACGAGTCGACCTGGGCGTGCTGCAAATGGAATTGGCCGGGCGACCAGACGGCCGCCGTCCGCACAATTGCGAGTCTCTTTTAGAATATCATCAAAAACGGGCAGTCCGTGCCGCGGAGAAAGGGGAGACGTACGAGCTCACGCCCGAACAGTGCACAGAGCTCCAGCAGGAAGGTATCCAGTATTATCACCGGTATTTGAGCCTGTTTCAGATCAATGATTTCGACGGCGTTGTGCGCGATACGCAGCGCAACCTGGACCTTTTTACGTTTGTTTCCGAGCATACAGATCGGGAGGAGTTTTCATGGAGCCTTCAACAATTCCGGCCTTATGTGCTCATGATGAATACTCGCGCTAAAGCTTCAATCTTACTGGGCCAGGGTAAATTTGGGGACGCCATAACTGAGATTGAGCGAGGCCGCGAGGCCATTGTTGATTTTTTACAACAGTCAAACTTTCCGGAGCTGGTATCGAAAAGTTCGGAGATCGCTTTTCTCGACGAATGGCTCGAAGAAGTGAAAGCCAAACGTCCGCTTTCAAAACTGGAGATCATGCGGCGCGAGATGGAAACAGCGATTGCAAAAGAGCTGTACGAGCGTGCCGCAGAGTTGCGGGACGCGATTAAACTGCTCCAGGCCAAAAAGCGTTAGAGCTATCGCTCCTGGCCGGCAAATCGGTTCCGAGACTCAAAGATTTTCTCTCGTGATTTCGCAAGCTCGAATGCCGGCGATTTGTAAAATTCCTTGCCCGGCAGTAGGCGCCGCCTGAAGTTCCTATTATGCCTACGCAACTTACCGGTTACGCGCACCCTGAGGCGCTGGTGGAAACCGACTGGCTTCAGAAACATCTGAACGATGATGATATCAGGATCGTGGAGTCAAATGAAGACGTGCTGCTTTACGACACCGGGCATATCCCTGGGGCGGTGCATATTGATTGGCGCGCCGATCTGCAAGACCCGCTAATTCGCGACTACATCTCCCCGGCAAAATTCGCAGAGCTTTGCGGCCGTAACGGCATCACACCCGACACCACTTGTATTTTTTATGGCGATAAAGCGAACTGGTGGGCCTGCTACGCACTCTGGGCGTTCCGCCTGTTTGGACATAAGAAGGTCAAAATTCTTAACGGCGGCCGCGACAAGTGGAAAGCGGAAGGCCGTCCGATGACACGCGAAGTTACCAGGTATCCAAAGACGAATTATCCAGTTCCCGGAAAACGGTGCGACCATGAGATTCGCGCCTTCTTCGAAGAGGCGTTGGCGCAAAGCAAAAACGGGAAACCCCTGATTGATGTGCGTTCACCAGGCGAGTACAAAGGCGAAATCACACACATGCCTGAGTATCCGCAGGAGGGCGTGCTGCGCGGCGGCCACATTCCCGGAGCCAGGAGTATGCCGTGGAAAACAGCCACCAATGACAACGGCACTTTCAAGCCGGCTTCAGAGTTGGCAAAAATCTACTTCGATCAATGCGGAGTCGGACCTGAAAAAGAGACGATTGTTTATTGCCGTATAGGCGAGCGTTCGAGCCACACATGGTTCGTTCTAACCTATCTGCTCGGACTCGATAATGTTCGGAACTACGACGGTTCCTGGACGGAGTGGGGCAACAAGGTCGGTGCGCCGATTGAGAAGAGCGCATAATTATGGCCCGAGCTTGAGTCTCCATAAGGCGTCACAACGAGAGCACATTCGCTTCATTCACAAGCCTCGACCTGGTTCCCGAACCGTGGCGTAAACTCCGGCCTGCGGGAATTTTCAAGTCCGTCCCGTCTTTTGGAGCAGTTTGTGGATGAATTGCATTCGCGATTGCTGCTTGCGACTCGACCTGAGTTGCGCAATCGAGCGACGAATTCGCCGCGTCCAATTGAGGTTTGCCTGTGTCCCGGGCACGTTGAAGCGGTACTTGCGGCCCAGCAGGTCAGTGATCATCACGACGGCAATCCAGGACTCACTCTTGAAAAGGGCCTCCATGATTGCGGGGCAAAACTCCTTTTCATAATCAAGGCCTTGAACATTTGGATCGAGACCTGCGAAAAGAGCGATCTTTGCCAAATCGAATCTCGATTGGTCTGAGGTGTCTGTTTGGCGTTCAACTGCTTCTTCCCATAAAGCCCGAATCGGCTTGTGATCGTGCGTGGCATAGGTCGCAACGGAGAGCTTTTCGTATTCATGTCCCGGAATGACTCTTCCGTCGCGCACTTCCCATTGGGGGATCTTGAATCCTGCGATCCCGAGTGACTGTAAGCTCGGACGAACGTAATCGGGCACCATGCCAAGATCTTCACCGATAACGCGCGTGGCGCCTGCTTCTTCAAGCAGTACACGCAGGTACTCTTCGCCTTCGCGCTGGTTCGCCTTGCAATTTTCGGCCGCTTCATCATTGCGTGGAGCGAAATGGGGAGCGCGGCCGGCCGTGCGTTCCAGCATTTCCTGCTGATTCAGCGGAAGAAATTCCTTGTTCCTTCGTGGCCGCCACGGAAACGCATAGATACGATAAAAACCCAGAACATGATCGATCCGCAGCAGATGAAAGATCTGTGCGGCAGCGCGAATGCGTTCTCGCCACCATCGAAAATTGTTCTCGCGCATTCTATCCCAGCGATAAAGAGGGATTCCCCAGTTTTGTCCCCATTTTTGTGTGAACGCGTCGTCTTTGAAATTCGGTTCGGGAGGGGCACCGCCGAACCAGTCGAGCGCGAATTCATCCGGCCGCGCAAAAACATCGGCGCTTTGGAAACTGACGCCGAATGGAATATCACCCATTAAAGCAACGCCACGTTCTTCAGCGTACGATTTGATCGCTCGCCATTGGTTTTGAGCGATCCATTGCACATAACAGAAAAATTCCTGACGACGCACCAGTGCTGACCGGCGATCCTCGGGGAGGTGGCGCAGCCAGTTACGCGCTCTTTCTGGCGATTGATGTTGCGCCGGCCAACGGCCCCATGCTGTGCTGTCATCGTTCTCCTCCATCAAGAGACGAAAGAGCGAGTAATCGCCCAGCCATGCCCTTTCTGCCTGGCAGAAGACATGGAATTCAGACCGGCGTTCGTCAGAAGCGCCATTTGAAAAGTTTAGGAACGCCTTTTCCAGCAACCGCCCCTTCAGCTTTTTCACCTGCCGATATTTCACTCCGCCAAGACGAAGAGCGCGGAGATCGACTTCAGCTATTAGCGCATCATAATCTTCGGCTGTTAAATCCGGCGGCGAATTGGGCGCCAAGTGCAAAGTTGTCGGCTCAATCGCCATTGCGCTGATTGCATTATATGGACTGTTATCCGTCCCCGTTTCATTGACAGGCAGGAGTTGAACAAGCTTGAAGCCTGCCGGGACAATCCAATCGATGAACTCACGCAGAGCCGCGATATCTCCGACGCCAAGATCATCGTCTCCGCGTAAGGCAAATAACGGCACGAGAACGCCGGCGATTTTTTTCTCTGGCGAGAGATCAATCATCTCACGCAACGTCCTGGCAGAGCCGGGATATCTCTGATTGATTCGGTTTCTCAAGCATCAGCAGATTCTCAGATTTGGTAACCTTCGGTTGAACGGCCGATTGCCTGATCAGCGTCGTTGTACTTGCCAGTCCTCAATGAGATTACTGGGGATTTCCTGGAGAAAACGCGACGGCCGCTGGAAAACATCGCCGTATCCTCCAGTGAGACGCATTTGCGGGTATGTGAGGTACAATTCATCGCGCGCGCGCGTGGTTGCTACGTAAAATAACCGTCGTTCTTCCTCCAGTGCGTCGCGTGCGTCGAGCGAGCGGCTGCTTGGAAACATCCCGTCAGTCAACCAGATCACGAACACCGTATGAAACTCGAGGCCCTTGGCCTGGTGCACTGAAGAAAGATTCACGGCTTCCTTGTCGCCTGCCTGATCTGGCGCGGCCTCGGCGTCAACATTGCTGATCAGCGCCAACTGTGAAAGAAATTCCTGCACGTCCCTGAATTGGCGTGCAAAGATGGCGAGTTGATTCAAATCTTCACGCCGCAATTCATAGTTTGTGAAGTTGGCTTTCGCATAGTCATCGTAGATCGCTTCCACGACGGAAGTGATCATTTCCGATGGTGAATTCGGCTCGCCACCTGGAGCGATTTCGTCGAGCGTGTGCGCGAGTTGCTCCCATGCTTTCGTTGATTTCACGGGAACTTTCATAGTCCGGAGCCGTGTGCCAAAACTGTAGTCGGCCTGAGCGGAGTTGTTCATCTCCGCCCGGCTGACCATCTGTTCCGGGCTGCGCTCGTTGCCCATGATCACAGAGGGAGTTGCGTCCTTTCCATGTTCGTTTTCCTCCGTTACGACACCGGCCGCCCATTTTTGCCAAAGATTTTCTGCGGTACGATTGCCAATTCCGGGAAGCAATTTCACGATGCGCTTGAATGCGACTTCATCGCGAGGATTGGCCACGACTCGAACAAAGGCGGTGACATCCTTGATATGTGCCTGCTCGAAGAAACGAATTCCGCTGGTGATTTGATACGGGATGCCCCGCCGTGACAGTTCAAGCTGCAGCTCGACCGCGTGATAATGCGCGCGGTAAAGCACGGCGATGTCGTTAAGATCAACATTTTCGTCGCGGAGCTCGAGAATGCGTTGTGCCACGAACCGCGCTTGTTCCGCGCCGTCATTCAGTGGGACGAGAGCAGGCTTCAACGCTTTCGATTCGCGAGTTGCGCTGAGCTGCTTGCGGAATTGACGCACATTTGCGGCGATGGCGGCATTCGCGACCGCCAGAATTTCTGGCACGCTGCGATAATTCATCTCGATCTTGAACACCTGCGCTTCTGGATAACGCTTTGGGAACTCAAGGATGTTTTGAAAATTGGCGCCTCGCCAGGAGTAGATTGACTGTGCATCGTCGCCCACCACCATCACGTTTCGATGGTCCCGCGCGAGCAAATCGACAAGGTCCGCCTGGATCTTGTTGGTGTCCTGGTATTCGTCGACGAGTATGAATTGAAACTGACGCCGGTATATTTCCGCAACTCGCTCGTGCTGCTGAAACATCGAAAGCGTCTTCTCCAACAGGTCGTCGAAATCCATTGAGTTAGTGGCCTTCTTCTTCTTTTCGTAGCGCTGTCGAACGTCCTGAATTTTGTCCAGCAACGGCAGGAAATAAGGGAACTTCTCCGCGAGCAATTCCTCCAATGGTTTCTCCGTGTTGACTACAAAGCTAAAAATTTCCGCCAGCACATCGCCCTTCGGAAATCGAATCTGCTTGGGATCGATCCCTGCGCTGATGACCACTGCGTCAATCAAATCCTTCTGATCTTCGCGGTCCATGATGGTGAATCCGCTTGAATAACCGAGCGTGCTGCCGTGTCGCCGCAAGATCCGATTTCCAATCGAGTGAAAAGTGCCACCCCAAAGTCCGCTGGCGTCGACCGGTAGCAAGTTCGCCACCCGCTCCAGCATCTCGCGCGCCGCTCTGTTGGTGAAGGTTAAAAGCAGAATGTTCCGCGCATCAATGCCGTTTTCGAGCAAATAGGCCACACGATAGGTGAGAGTGCGCGTCTTTCCCGAGCCGGCTCCAGCGATAACCAGCAGCGGACCTGGTGCCGCGGTGACGGCCGCGAACTGTTGTTGGTTCAGCTCCGCAGCGTAGTCGACATGAATCGATGTCGGTGCTGGAGCGCGCTGCAAAGTGTATTGGCGAGACATCGTGATAATGCGGATTTGATCGTGGAACTGCAAACAACCGCAGCCGACGCGGGTACGCAAATTAGATCATCCTTTTAGAGTATTTCCCGCGCTCCGGTGGTTAAGGCAATGTCTTAGGGAAAAGCGATTGCAATCCGGGATGGGTGATGTTCATAATGCGCTCCCCTTGCTGCGTCCCCTCATATTTTTGTTTTTCGTGGTGTTGTGCCTGGATCCCACGGCGATTGGATTGGGCGCGGACCAGAACGTTTCGCAATTGCGGGTTCAGTTGCAAGCAGCCCAGGAGGCGACGGACAAGCCGGCGATCATTGAATTAAGTCGGCGTATTCTCGCCATTACTCCAAACGATTCCGATATCTGGGATACTCTTGCCCGGGCACAGTTGGAAAGCGATGACTTGGAGCGTTTGGAGCAGACGCTCAATGCGTGGGAAAAGGCGGTGCGTCATCCACCGCCAGCTATTGAAGACTTCCGTGGCGATCTTGCCAGCAGAAGGAAGGATTATCAAGGCGCCGAGCGGCATTGGTTGACATACCTGGCGTCAAAGCCATCGGCTGCAGACGCAGCGGTTGAGTACGACAACCTCGCGAATTTGTGTGCGACACAAGAGCGCTGGGAAGATCACGCCGCTTATCGCGACAAGGCAATCGCTGCACAGGATTCTGCCGCGCGCCGTGTCGCCCGCGCAATCGCTTTACTCCGTTTGCATAAATGGGACGCGGCCTACGCCGATATGGCCAAGGCGAACAAAATGGATGCGACCGACTCGGATGTGAAAGAATGGCTTCCGCAGTTCGAGCGGTTGCGGGAATTTCTGCCGCAAATTAAAGAGCTCGACGCTCAGCTCGCAAAATCGCCGGATGACGTTGGGCTGCTGCTGAACCGTGCGCGTGTTTTCACTTTGGCTGGCCGGCCGTTGCTTGCGCTTGATGACGCACAGCGTGCTTTGAAACTCCAGCCGGCATCGATGCGCGCGCGCGTCCAGACCGCCGAGGCATTGCTCGATGTTGATCAGGTGGACGACGCGGCAAAGCTGAAGGTCGGCAAAGATCTCGGTCGCGCAAAAGACAAACATGTGAGTGACGAGGTCCTTCGCGAACTTGGGGCACTCGACGTCCGCATTTCGGCCAATCCAAAAGATACTGAACAGTTAACTGAAAGAGCGAAGATCCTGAGGGAGTTGCGTCAGTTCACGTTGGCTCTGGCTGATGCGCGGGCGGCGCTTGCGATTGACGACAAATCGGCGCCTGCACACTTCGAAGCGGCCCAAAATCTGAATGGCCTCGGCCTGACGGAACAAGCCTTGAAGGAGGCCCGGATCGCTACCGAGTTGGATCCAAAGAATTCGGAGATGTGGTTCTTGCGCGGCATACTCGAAAGACAGCGAGTCGATTTCGCGGCTGCGATCAAATCCCAAACGCGCTCGCTTGAAATCAATGAATCGCTGCTGGCATTAAATGAACGCGAACAATGCGAGCGCCGCATCGGGAAAATACGCGAGGCAGATGCCGATCTTCGCCGGATTCGAGAATTGGCGCCAGTACACGAATGAAGCGGCCACTCTGCGCATTCATCTGGCTTCTTCTGTCCTGCGGACTTGCGATTGATCTGCCTGTCGCGAAGGGAGCCGAAGGCGAACAAGAGGAGGAAGCCTCGAACGCCAAACCTGATGCCGGCGGCATCGTTATCGATCCGTCCAGCGGAGAAATTGCGGAAGGCAGTCAGGTCACGATCACTTTTCCCGTGGCCATGGTCGCTCCAGAGGTGATCGACCTCGGTAATCGGTCTCCGCCGTTCGTTAGCAACCCGAAACTCGACGGCACATTTCTTTGGAAAAGCCAAACAGAAGGCGTATTCACGGTCAGCGGTGTCGTCGCGGGAGCGCGCCACCGTTTGACCCTCGCTTCCGGTCTAAAGGACGCGAAAGGCAAAGCTTTCGTTGTGAAGGATTGGAGCGCCGAATTTGCGACGCCGAAATTTACGATCAGCAGTGATTTCGGAGAGCGCGAGGAACTTTCTGCACGGCCGCAGATTTATCTTGAAACGAGTTATCCTGTTCAACTCACCGAAGCAGCTGAGCATATCTATTTTCAAGAGCGTGATTCGCATCAGCATTTTCCGGTCGAAGTAATCCAAACGGGCGACGACGAAAAGGCCGCCGGTCCGCCCGAAGCGACAGGGTTCAGA
>DASREH010000111.1:0-15931 GCA_035652195.1 Candidatus Udaeobacter sp.
GAAAGTACGGCAGACTCTTGCTTTGGACAACTGCATCACGCAGGATGCACCGATGGCGGATCGAGCGACCGCGGCACTGCAGCAAGCAGAGCAGGTCGACCATCAGTTAGTCCGCGGGATTGGCGTTCCGGCTCTCACTGCCAACATTGTCAGCTCGACAATTGGCGCAGGAATTTTTGTGATTCCGGCGACCGTTGCGCGAGAACTGGGGCCGGCGGCGCCGCTTGCATTTCTGTGTTGCGCGTTCGCTATGATCCTTTTCGTCACATGTTTCGCAATGGCTGGGAGCCGGGTGTCGTTAACTGGAGGTCTGTACGCGTATGTAGAGGTCGCGTTCGGACGTTACGTTGGGTTCCTTGCCGGCGTGCTCTATTTTCTAACCGCGTTAGGAGCTGTTGCTGGCGTAGTGAACGTTCTCGCAAACTCCATTGCGTTGGTTGTTCCATTTCTCGGTGGCTCCGTAATGCGGATCGTCGTCATGCTCGCCGTTTATGGTTCGCTCGTATTCATCAACGTCCGGGGAGTGCGGCAAGGCGCGGAAGCGGTTACGGCGATCACAGTGGCCAAGCTTTTGCCTCTATTGTTGTTTATTTGTGTCGGCATTTTCTTCATCCATCCGACGAACCTCACTTGGAGCGGTTGGCCCAGCAGCAAATCGCTGGGCGATGCTGTTATCTTGCTAATTTTCGCATTCGTTGGAATCGAGGTGGCATTGATTCCGAGTGGAGAGGTGAAGAATCCGGCGCGCACCGTTCCTCGTTCCGCCTATTTAGCGCTTTTGATTACAACGGTCATCTACATCCTCATTCAAATCGTGGGGCAGGGCACGCTTGGCGCCGATCTCGCGAAGCATCCTGCGTCGCCACTGGCAGAATCCGCGGCGACTTTTCTGGGCAACCTGGGTCGCACTATTCTCCTGGCTGGAGCCACTGTCTCGGCATTTGGTTTTGTGACGAGCGACATCCTGAGTTCACCGCGGATGATCTTCGCTTTTGGACGCGATGGCGCGTTGCCGAAGTTTTTCGCCCATGTTCATTCACGTTATCGGTCGCCCGACGTGGCGATCATTACTTATGCGGTCATCGCGTTCGTGCTGTCGATCAGCGGCACGTTTGAAAGGTTGGCGGTGCTGTCAAACGTGGCTGTTTTGCTGATGTATCTGATTTGCTGCGCCGCCTGCTGGTTTTTAATGCAGCGCGATGTGAGAGCAGACGGCGCCCGGCCCTTCGCTTTTCCCGGAATGAAAATTGTGCCTGCGCTGGCGATTGTCGCGATTCTTTGGATCCTGGGGCAGTCGGCAATCAGCGAAAGTTCCGTCGGCAGTGACACACGCACCGGGTTGTGGCTGGCGGCGGTTGTTCTCGCCATTGCGTCCATCTTGTATCTCGGTCGCGTGCTATTACGGCAGAAATCGTAGGCAAATTGCGAAAACCGATTAGCTTGTGCCCATGCGCGACGACTATCTTCAGGATTATTATTCGTTTCTCCGGTTTCCGAGTGTCTCGACTGATGACAAGTACAAGGAAAAGCTGGAGGAATGCGCACGATGGCTCGTAAACAAGCTCACTGCCATCGGCCTGGAGACACAGCTGGTCCCAACAAAGAGGCATCCGATCGTTTGGGCGCGCAACAAACATAAGCGCGGCCGGCGCACCGTGTTGATTTACGGGCATTATGACGTGCAACCTCCCGATCCCCTGGATCTCTGGGATTCACCGCCATTCGAACCTGTTCTCAAGAACGGATACGTCTTTGCACGTGGCTCGACGGACAATAAAGGACAAATTCTTGCTCACATACTCGGCATTCAGGAGACGATGAAACAGAATGGGGACCTGCCTGTTAACCTGCATCTGGTGGTTGAAGGTGAGGAAGAGATCGGCAGCGGAAATCTCGGCGGTTTTTTAAGCGAAAATCGCGAGGCACTGAAGAGCGATGTGGCCGTCGTTTCCGATACCGGGATGATTGAGAAAGGTGTCCCCACGTTGAGCTACGGCTTGCGTGGCGTGACCGCCCTCGAGATCAAACTGACAGGGCCCAAAATGGATTTGCACTCGGGCATTTTCGGAGGTGCCGTGCAAAACCCAATTACAGCGCTCGCACAATTGCTCGCGACAATTCATGATCGCGATGGCCGCGTGGCAATCGCCGGATTCTACGACCGCGTCAAGCCGCTGGAAGAATGGGAGCGGGAAGCATGGCGAAAACTTCCGGTCAACGGCGATAAACTGATCCTGGAGGAGACGGGCGTACCGGAACTGTTTGGCGAGGCCGGTTACAATTCCCTGGAGCGTATCTGGGCGCGACCGACTGCCGAGATCAATGGAATCGGGGGCGGATATCAGGGACAGGGAACGAAGACCGTCATTGCCAGTCACGCCATGGCTAAATTGACGTTCCGACTGGTCCCGGAGCAGGAAGGCGACGAAATCCTGAAATTGGCAGGGGAACACCTGCGGAAGAATCTGCCCAAAGGTGTCACAATGGAGATCACAGAAGGACACAGCGGCCCCTGGTACCTTACGGATCCGAATTCCATGATCGGCAAAGCGGCGCAGAGCGCATTGCGCAAGGCATTCGATCGCGATCCTGCCCTGATTCGTGAAGGGGGCAGCATCCCGATTGTCTCACAATTCCGCGGCATCCTGGGTATCGAAACGCTATTGATGGGGCTTGCGCTACCCGATTGTCGTGCGCACTCACCAAACGAAAATTTTCCTTTGGAAAATTTCGAGGGCGGGATTCAGCTTAACAAAGCAATTCTCGAAGAGCTCGCGTAACGGTCATGTCGACCGGTGTGGAGACATTTCTGGCTGCTTAAAGGGGCGGGTAAGAATAAAAATAGAGATTCCTCGACTTCGGTCGGAATGACAACGGAATGAGGTGGTTCCTGATCGTTGCAATGCTCTTCGGGGCACCTCATTTCGCCAACGCTGCGGAGGACTCGTTAGGCACAAAAATTAAGAGGATTTTTACGAGTCCCACGCCAGCACCGAGCAAACATCGAAAACGCTCCGCCAAAAAAACAACTCCGACTCCATCGCCTACGCCTTCGTCCAAACCCAAAAAACGTTCACCAACTCCGACTCCAACCGCCACGCCGAAGACAAAGTCAAAGCGCAAAAAAGCGTCTCCCACGCCATCACCAACTCCTGAAGAAAGCCCACGTCCGACCCCTGCTGAAACTCGAAGTCCTTCAGTCTCGCCGACTCCCGGTGCCGAAAAGAAAGGCGCACCAAACGTGACGCTTTCGCCCAATGAGATTGTGGGTTTTGACAGTTATCCGTCGAAAGTGCGTCAGATTCTCGACGCTGGGCTCGCGCTTACAAAAGAAAATCTGGTTTATACCTACGGCTCCGCGGATCCAGCGAACGGGGGGATGGATTGCTCGGGCTTCATTTATTATCTGTTGAGCGAAAATGGGTTCAAAGATGTCCCGCGCGATTCGAGTCAGCAATATGTGTGGGTTCGCAAGGCTGGAGACTTCAATTCTGTGTTGAGCCGGAAAGAGGATACGTTCGAGCTCGATGATCTTAAGCCGGGTGATTTGCTGTTTTGGAGTGGCACGTACAACGTCGATCGCGATCCGCCTATCACCCACACCATGATTTATCTCGGTCGCGAAAAACGGACGAAGAGGCGGGTCATGCTTGGATCAAGTGATGGTCGTACCTACGATGGAAAGCAGCGCTTTGGCGTCAGCGTTTTCGATTTCAAAATGCCGCCGCCACCGAAAAGTGGAGACGCAAAGATTAGCCCAAACTTTGTGGGCTACGGCAGAATTCCGGGTTTAACCGAAGACTAAAGCGGAACCGATGGTCCGGCGGGAGGCAGAACTACATCTGATGCTCGCCGATGGCTGGCGCCGGTGTTGTTGGTACCCCGGTTGCCGGTTGAACGCAGAGGCGATGAACGCGGCGTTCGTATTGCGCGAAAGCAACTGTGATTAAGAGGAATATTACAATCAACACGACGCGCTGTTCGTTTTTGGAGAGCTCAAAAATTCTGAGTAGCCGCTTCATTTATGGCCAGTTCTGTCATCTTGAGCGAAGCGAAACATCTTTGGATTTTTCTTGGTACGATTGATTCAGACATTCCTCGACTTCGTTCGGAATGACAAGAAAGACATTAGGGGTGCGATTTCGTCGCGTAGCGAATTGGGTCCTCTATTCCTGCCTCGCGAAAGCCTTTGAGTCGCAGCAGACATGAATCGCATTCGCCGCACGCCAAGCCGTCTGAAGAGGGATCATAGCAGCTGTGGGTGACAGAGAGATCAACACCGAGTTCAACTGCTTTGCGAATGATTTCAGCCTTTGAAAGTTCGATAAGTGGCGTGTGGATCTGAAAGCGTCTGCCTTCCGTGCCGGCTTTTGTGCCAACATTGGCGACGGTCTCGAACGCTTTGACGAATTCGGGCCGGCAATCGGGATAGCCACTATAATCGATAGCGGTTACGCCAAGGAAAATGTCATCAGCTGGAATCACTTCGGCCCAGGCAAGTGCGTATGCCAGAAAGATCGTGTTCCGGGCTGGAACGTACGTGACTGGTATCCCGTGCTCCATGTCTGATTCCGATCGTTTCTTCGGCACGTCGACGTCGTCTGTCAGTGCCGATCCACCGAAGACTCGAAGGTCGATTTGTGCAACGCGGTGTTCCTTCGCGCCTAACGAGCCCGCTACCCGGCGGGCTGCTTCTATTTCGATCCGGTGACGTTGTCCATATTCGAATGAGAGGCCGTACGCTTCGAACTGTTCCGCAACGGCAATGGCCAGCGTGGTTGTCGAATCAATGCCGCCGCTCAAAAGAACGACTGCGCGTTTCTGCTCATTCATGACTTGATGTTGTGACGAAGGCGTAAAAGCCGCTGGCTGGCGCGGGCGGCGGTCGCGCCGTGCCATTTCATCCGCCATCGCGTGCGATTTTACCTTTGTCGGGATATTCGGCGCGTACAGTAAGCGCAATTCCACCGCGGGCAGAAAATTGGGCGGTAACGATCGCCCGGCGAGGGCCGCAGGCTTTTACCAAATCGTCCAAAATGCGGTTAGTCACCGCTTCATTAAAGGCCCGCTCGTTGCGGTAGGAGGCCAGATAAAATTTCAACGATTTACTTTCGACGCAAAGACGATCGGCAACGTATTCGATATCAATCCTTGCAAAATCCGGTTGACCCGTGACGGGACAGACCGAAGTGAAATCGTTGGTTTCAAAATGAATCCAGTAATTGCGCTGGCGCGCGGGATTTTCAAAAGTCTCCAGCCGCGCCTCGGCGGGGGAGCCAGGCAATCGTGCTGCGCTTCGTCCAAGGAGTGTTAAACCGGCCGAACTTTTTCGTTTCCCCACAGTGATGTGAAGGTCGTCCGAAGCCAGACGAGGTCAATTGCGCGTACCTTGCTGAAACGCCCGCAGATCGTCGGCTACAGCTGGATATTTCGCCGCCAGCGCGTCGACGTCGCCGATTTCGACATCGACTTTTTCTACACCTGGCCATTCTGTGCTCGCGCCGAGGAACCAACGCCGTTGCCCAACTACCCGTGCAGTGTGGAAGGTGTTACCGGGGATGAACAGCTGTACGCGTTGACCAGCCTGCAGATCCGGACCGACAACAACACGCTCGCTGCTCCCATTTTCGTGCAGCATTAGGACTTCAATTGGGTCGCCCAAATAACGGTGATACAGCTGATCATTGCGAATGCGATGAAGTCGCACCGGCGCATCGGGCGTGACCATAAAGATGAGCGCCGAGCCCGCTGGCCGTCCGTCAAGAAACGGCGGTGGGAGCCCGCCCGGCGCGATTTGTTCGTTACTGACAAACGTCACACGCACAAAACCGCACGTGGCGTGCGGCTCAAGTTGGAGAAATGCGCGAATTTCCTCGGCGCTCAAATCGTTGGTCATTGGTGTTTGAACATCCAACGTCGAACATCGAACGTCCAATATCGAACCGGCCATGGACATCGAACCTGAAATTTGGAGTCGCAAGAACCGAACAGGCGTTATCGACGTAATCGCCCACGACCCGAAAACGGACGAGGTTGTTCTGGTCATGAACGAGCCCGGGGAATGGCACGGTTCCGACGAACAATTGTTGGAGTTACAGGAGCGCTTCAACGCGTACGTTTCATTCCTGCTCGATGGCGAAATGGCGGAAGTTCATCCGGAGCTAGCGGGTAAACACGCGCGGATCGAGCTGCGTTGCGCCCACATGCCGGACAGCCGGACGCTGGAACTATTGGGACTGATCCACGATCACCTGGCGTTCCAGGAATTGGAATTACAAGTCGTTATCAGACAGGATGAACATCCGGGTAACGAATCACGGCTCACGCTCGAATGAGCAAAGGCTTCGCTGCCCTGAGTTGTGACCGGCTGAATCGTCTGACTAAGCGGAATACGCCCTCTATATCTCAATAGCGTAGCGCTTCATTTTGTTGTAGAGCGTGGGCCGCTGGATGCCGAGAAGTTCTGCCGCCTTCTTCTTATTGCCGTGGCATTCCGCGAGTGCCTGAATGATTGCGCTCCTTTCGACATCGTCGAGGCTCTGCACTCCGGAGCGCGGCAGCGCCGCCCGCTCGGTTTGTTGTAACGCCGGCGGCAACTGTATTTCTGTGGGCAGTTCTTTGACGCTGATTATTCCTCCTCGCGCCAGTACCACGGCGTATTCGATGGCGTTTTGGAGTTCCCGGACGTTTCCCGGCCAGGAGTAGTCGAGCAGTTTTTGGAATGCGTCCGGCAAAATGTCTGGCTCCGGTTTGCCCAGCTGTTGAGCAAACTGTTTCACAAAGGCGGCGATCAACGGCGGGATATCTTGTTTTCTTTTCCGGAGCGGCGGTACCTCTATCTGAAAGGTGTTTAGGCGGTAGTACAAATCGGAGCGGAGCCTGTTCTCCGACAATGCCTGAGGAACCGGCCGATTGGTCGATGCGATCACGCGGAAATCCGCCTTCATTGTTTGTGTGCTTCCGAGCGGCCGATACTCGCGTTCTTGTAAAACACGCAGAAAGCGCGTCTGCAGCTCCGCCGGCATTTCAGAGATTTCGTCAAGAAAAAGTGTGCCGCCGTGCGCAGCGGCAATCATTCCCGGGAAATCCTGCATCGCGCCGGTGAACGCGCCTTTCACATAGCCAAAAAGTTCTCCTTCAATCATCGTCTGAGGGAAGGCTGCGCAGTTTAATTTGACCATTGGTTTGCCCGCGCGCCTGCTCCTTGCATGAATGGTGTTCGCGATGACTTCCTTGCCCACGCCGCTTTCACCGAGGATGAGCGCGTTGGCATCCGACGGTGCCATCGCATTGATTAACTCCTCGATTTCGTGCATCGGTTTGCTTTTGAAAATGAGCGACGGTCGCGCTTCCGCCATCTCCAGGCGGCGTTCCAGTTGCTCCGTCTTTTCCCGCAGTTGTTCGGCTTCATGAAGCAGGAATTGCTTTTCAAACGCTTTTTCCACGAGGCTGAGCAATTCCTCGGGCGCGTAAGGTTTGCTGATGAAGTGGTACGCGCCGCGCTTGATGGACTCGATGGCATTGTGCAAGGAATCGTGAGCCGTTAAAATAATCACCTGCGTCTGAGGATCTTCTTTTTTGATTTGCTCAAGAGTCTCCAAGCCATCGGCGTCTGGTAGTTGCAGATCGAGTAGAACCAGTGTTGAAGGTTGTGATTTCAGTAACTTAAGGCCCGCGGACGCCGTCGCGGCTGTGTCGACCTGGTAGCCGTGTCTTTTTAACAGCGCTTCAAGCGTCATGAGCACGGGGCGTTCGTCGTCGATGATCAGAACCCGATGGGTATTCGCTTTCATTGATCAGTCGCTCCTCGTACTACGCATGCTCACCGGACTTTAGTTTGCCAAAAGTGGGAGATACACGCCACTCAAACATCGTTGGAAGAGGCACTTGAAACCGGGAGAGCAAGAATCGTCCTCAGCACTGAAGCGTTAAAATCGTAGTGTGCATCCATCCTCCCGGCATGTGCTTCTATGATAGCGCGGACGCGATGCAGACCAAGGCCATAATGATTAGCAGTAACTTTACGAAATGGTTGGTAGCCCCAGTTATCTGTGGCGCCTTCCAGCCGGGCGTTGTGCTCTTCGATCACAAACAGAAACTGTCCGTTTTCTATTTTGGCGGCGACGACAACATTGCCCTGATGAGCAAGATGTCGAAAGGCGTTGCCAAGAACCTCAGAGAGCGCTTCCTGCAAAAGCTGTGGATCAACGTTTAGCGTCGCATCAGCACACTGTATGTTCCACGTAACCATCGACGCCTGATCGGGGAAATCGTGCTCGATTTTTTTTCGCAAATCTTCCGCTAAATCCGCAGCCTCATAGTGGATTAAATTTGGTTTTGGTTCGCTGACGGCTGTGGAAAGAGATTGTAAGGCGGAGGTCAATAGCGAGATCATTCCGCGCAAACGCACGATTTCAGCCTTGAGCTCGTCCCCCTCGAGCTCGCTGATATAGGCGGATTGCAGCTCGATTGCGTTCAGATGATTGCGCAGATCGTGCGAAAGCTGGCGGATGAAGCGAACAATGTCGCTCCACGCAACGCTGATGCCATCGCTTCGATCTTCAAACCGCGAATCCGCCATTACTTCGATTTGGTCTGTCTAACTTACCCGGCCAATGAAAATTGGTCTTCTGCCGGCTCTGCGGCCCGCGCGACTCGAACGCGTGGATCATTGTTCGCCAAATGCCGCAGCACGTGAAAGACGTCTTCGGGATCTGCATCAATGGAGCGCGCGATCTCTTCAGCGGTTTTCCCGGAATCAGGCGTCAACGCCCTCCGTGCCTGTTTTTGAATCTCCAACAATCGTGATGCCGCCTTCTTTCCCGCTTCAACCCCCGGCTGATCATAAGCATTGACGTTCACCAGTGAACCGTAAAACCCCACTGCCCGCTCGTACAAGGCAATCAATGCACCGATATTAAACGCATTGGCTTCGGGGATGCTTATGGTGATGGATTCGCGCCCGTTTTCGTAAAGCGCGCTTCGCGTTCCGCGCAGAAATCCGTGGAGATAATCCCCACTGGTAACTCCGTCCTCGATTTCAAGCGGCGGATTGCCGCGATCTTTGTCCACTTCGATGAAGGTTACGAAAAAATTTAAAACGCCATCACGCAGTTGCTGCACATAAGCATGTTGGTCGGTCGATCCCTTATTGCCATACACGGCGATCCCCTGATGCACGATTTTGCCGTCCAGATCCTTTTCTTTGCCAAGCGACTCCATCACCAGCTGCTGTAGATATTTCGCAAATAAGGCCAGGCGATCCTTGTAGGGGAGAATCACCATGTCTTTTTCCCCGTTGCCATTGCCGGCGTAATACCACATCAGCGCGAGAAGCATCGAGGCATTTTGGCCTGCATCCGGTGTGCGGGTATGCGCATCCATCGCTGCCGCGCCGGCGAGGAAATTGTCAATGTCGAACCCTTGCAGCGCCATCGGCAGGAGCCCGACTGCGCTCATCACAGAGGTACGTCCACCGATCCAATCGTACATTGGAAATCTGGCCAGCCATTCATTCTTTTGTGCGTATTTATCCAGGTCACTGCCCGCCCCGGTCACCGCCACGGCATGCTTGTTAAATTCCAGTCCCTTTTCTTTGAATTTTGCTTGAGCCTCCAGCATTCCGTTTCGTGTTTCCTTCGTCCCGCCGGATTTGGAAACGACCACCACCAATGTCTGAACCAGTTTGTCGTCGATCTTCTCGAAGATCCGGTCAAAACCGTCCGGATCTGTGTTATCGAAAAAAAAGATGTCCATGGGGTCGCGTCGCGCACCCAGTGCGTCGGAGACGAATTGCGGCCCGAGCGCCGAGCCCCCAATGCCAATGAGCAAGATGTGTTTAAACAGTTGGCCACCTTCGGCGGTGATCTTTCCGGCGTGAATGTCCTCAGCGAATGTCTTGATCCCTGCGATTGTCTCTTCGATTTCACCGCGAATTTCCGGAGTTGGCGCCAGAGCGGCATTACGCAGCCAATAATGTCCGACCATTCGGTGTTCGGTCGGGTTGGCGATTTCTCCAGCCTCCAGCGCATGCATTGCGGCAAAAGCTTTGTCAACCTTGGGGCGCATTTTCTCGAAGAAATCATCGGGAAATTTCATCCGACTGATGTCGAGAGAAAAACCGAGGTCAGGGTAACAGAGAAAATACTGCTGAAAACGCTGCCACAAGGAAGAGGACGACATAAAATATCAAAGTTCGAGTACCAGTGATACTTGAGTATCGGCCCCGAGTCCGCAAATCCAAATGAAACCCAAACTATCAGCGTGAGCTATCGTGAAGTTGCACCTGAACTGCGGCGCGTACAAGGATTGACCGGGTTGCTCGGACATCCGCGGTCAATCAGATAAACTACAGAAACCAGGCGACCTATTTGGTCACGGTGCCTTTTTTCCCCGTCGTGTCCTCCTGTGGTGCGACATCGTATTCTGGCTTTGCCGCACCCATTAGCCAGTGATCGAACCAACCGACAATATGCTGAAGACGTTCGACCCGATGCCACGGCTGGCCCGAGCGCGAAAGCTCGTGTGATTCACCTGGAAATTGGACCATCACGGTTGGAATCTTGCGGAATTTTAGCGCCCGAAACATCTGTTCTCCACCCGCGCCGGGCGGCGTTCGGTAATCTGCGTCGCCGAGGATAAACATCATCGGCGTCGTTACGTTTTTGATGAAGTTGATCGGCGAGCGTGCCCGGTACTCGTGTGGATCCTCAAACGGCGGCCCCTTGAACCAGTTGGGCTGAAAGAGTGTGAAATCGGCCGTGTACCACCAGTCTTCCCAGCTTGCGATGTCGCGCTGTGCAACCGCTGCGGCAAAGCGATTTGTTTGGCCAACGACCCAGTTCGTCAGCAAGCCACCGCCGCTTCCGCCCGTTACGCCGAGCTTCTTCTCGTCGCTGTAGCCGAGTTTGATCAGGTAATCCACGCCGGCCATCAAGTCTTTGTAATCGTCCCCTGGGTAGTGGTATTGAATGACATTTCCAAATTCCTGGCCGTAAGTAGTGCTGCCGCGCGGGTTCGGATAGAGGACCACATAACCCTTTGCTGCCATCCACTGAAATTCGTGATCGAACACATAACCGTACGCGACGTGCGGCCCACCGTGAATGTTCAGAATCAGAGGATATTTTTTGTGCGAGTCAAAGTTGGGCGGCTTTTGAACCCACGCTTCAATATGTTTGCCGTCAAAGCTGTCGTACCAAATCTCCTCCGGCTCGGTGAGGTTCAGCTTGGAAAACAGTTCGTCATTGACATGCGTTAACTGTTTAGGCGCCGCGGCATTGTCCGAGCGATCTAAGACAAAAAGGTCGTTTATGCGCGTCGGTGTGGAAACAACATAGACCAGCTTGGACGCATCCGGAGAAACGCGAAAACTCATGACGCACTGGTTGCCGGAGGTTAGATCGTGAACTGCACTGCGGCCGAGATCGGTGTCCTGTGCTGGAGGCAAATCGAACAGCGCGATATTTGCTTTGCCTTCTTTCGTGTACACGGCGACGAGACCTTTGCCATCTGGCGTCCAGATCGGCTTGTTTTGTCCAGCTGCGCGCGGCGGAGCGGCGTCGCCGATCACAAATCCCGGCACATCCAAATCAAAGTTCGCAGTCAAATTGCGCGGCTTGGCATTGGGCACGAGATCAAGCACCCACAGATCGGGCTGCGCGTACGAGAGGATGGGCTGCGTGGTGGATGCAGTGAATGCGACCTGTTTGCCATCCGGGCTGAGCGAGAGCGCGCCGCCGCCGCCGCCAAAACCTCCGACCTGCAAATCAATCGTTGTAATTTTTACCGGCTCACCGCCAGCTGCGGCCACCGAGTAAACGTCAGTTTTTGGCAGCTCGTAGTATGGCTCATCGTTGCGGTCCGATGTGAAATAAATTTGCGAACCGTCGTTCGACCATGTGGCGCTGCCTTCATCGAACCGGCCTTTGGTGAGCTGTCGCGGTTTCACTTTTTCTTCAGCACTGCGCGGCGCGTTCACCAGCCAAATGTGTGAAGGATGCTTTGGATCGATGTACCCTTCGTCGTCCTGCCGGTAAACCGCGTGCGTTATGACGCGCACATCGCTCTCGTGCTCAGCTGTGGCCACCGGTGCGCTCCCACCCGATTTTTTTGCTTCTTCTTCTTTCTTTTTCTTTTCCTGTTTGGCCAGGTCTTCGGAGTTTGTGTCGCTCGTGAAGGCGATCGTCTTCCCATCCGGGCTCCAGGTTGGATTGGCACCGCCTTTCGGCAGGTCAGTAAAGACAAATGAATCTCCGCCTTCCATCGGCAGCAGCGCCAGTTGCGGCGGCTCAGGTTTGTCGTTCTTCTGGCTCGCGCGCATAAAGAGCAAAAATTTCCCGTCCGGAGACCATCGGGGAGAGGAATCGTGCTCGCCGTTTGTTAGTTGACGCGGCTCTTCTCCGCCTGCCAATGGCACGGTCCAGATAGAAGTGTTGTAGCCGTCCTTCTTGCTATTGACCGTGATGCGCACAAAAGCGGCCTGCGAACCGTCCGGCGAAATTTGTGGATCTCCGATCCAAACGAAGTCGAACAGATCTTTTTCCGTGATTACGCGTTTCTCCGCCAACAGGGGGCTGGTCGAACCGGCGAGGCCAAGAATGATGACGAATAACAAATGACGAATGACGAATGAACCAGGAAGTCCGAAACGCCGGATGTGAGATCGATAGAATTTTGTCATTTGGTGATTCGACACTCCTGCTCCTCATTCGCGGCCGAAGGCGGCCGCGGACGATCACATGTGCTCGATGACGTTGTCGCCAAACTGCGAACACTTGATTTCGGTAGCTCCGTCCATGAGCCGCGCGAAATCATAGGTAACGCGTTTGCTGGCAATCGCGCCTCTCAAGCCTTTGAGAATCAAATCGGCGGCTTCGTTCCAGCCCATGTAACGAAACATCATTTCTCCTGACAAAATCACCGAGCCCGGGTTGACCTTGTCCTGGCCGGTATACTTCGGTGCGGTGCCGTGTGTTGCTTCGAATACGGCGTGGCCAGTGATGTAATTGATGTTTCCGCCGGGGGCGATGCCGATGCCTCCGACCTCTGCGGCCAGCGCGTCGCTCATGTAATCGCCATTCAGGTTGAGGGTCGCGATCACGTCGTAATCCGCCGGACGCAGCAAAAATTGCTGGAGCGCATTATCGGCAATGGCGTCCTTGATCACGATGCCGCCGCCTGGTTTCCCCATCGGGATTTCGCACCAGGGACCACCGTCAATTTCCTTTGCGCCAAAATATTGCTTTGCGACGTCGTAGCCCCAGTCGCGAAAAGCGCCCTCGGTGAATTTCATAATGTTCCCCTTATGGACCAGGGTCACGCTCTTGCGACGGTTAGCGATCGCATAGGAGATCGCGCTGTGCACAAGGCGGACGGTGCCGGATCGGCTCACCGGTTTGATCCCGATTCCAACCTGGACATCATCTTTTTCGGGTGCGCCAACTTTCTTCCAAAACTCGGCAGCCTTCTGTTTCGTCCCGAACCGGATTTTTTCGTACTGCTGCGGGAAATCCTTTTTTAGGAAATCGAGAATCTTCTGCGCTTCCGGCGTCCCGGGGGCGAATTCGATCCCGGCATAGATGTCCTCCGTGTTTTCGCGGAAGATGACCATGTTCACTTTTTCCGGATGCTTCAGAGGCGAAGGAACGCCATCGAAGTACTGGACCGGGCGCAGACAAACAAAAAGATCGAGCAACTGGCGCAGCGCGACGTTTAGCGAACGAATCCCGCCACCTACGGGCGTCGTCAGCGGTCCCTTAATGCCGACGTGATATTCGCGAAACGCTTCGACTGTGTCTTCGGGCAGCCATTCCCCGAATTTATCCTTGGCGGCCTGACCGGCGTACACCTCAAACCAGGCGATCTTTTTTTTGCCGCCGTATGCTTTTGCGACTGCAGCATCAAACACGCGCTCGCTCGCAGCCCAAATATCCGGGCCGGTGCCGTCTCCGCGAATAAATGGAACGACCGGTTGATCCGGCACATTCAGTTTATCGGTTCTGGTAATTTCTTCACCGGCAGGCGGAGCGACATCTTTATATGGCATAAGGGGCAAACTGTAGAGGTGCCTGTCCTCACCCGCAACAGAAGTCGCGATACGACGATTCTGGGGAAAGGAAATACGCTCGATTACCAAAAACGAACGCTGTAGAGGGCCGTTGGCAGTGCTGGCGTCCGCAAACTATAGCCTTGCGCGTACGTCGCTCATTGATATAATCCGCGCTCCTCCTCAACTCTCATGTTTCCCCGGGAAGCCAGCAAACGGCTTTGTGCCGGCGGCTGCCTGCCGCGCCACACTGAGGCGAAGGCGGGTCTGAGCCGCCCCACATCTCTCAATTCTCAGCTCTCAAAGCGTAGCTCAGCTCGAGCAGCGTTTACGTTGCTCGAACTGCTGATTGTCATCGGCATCATCGCTCTTTTGTTGGTGTTACTCGTCCCAGCCTTCACAACCATCAAAAGCGGCACAGATATGACGAGCACGCTTTATGGGATCCAAGGATTACTGGAAAATGCACGAACGTACGCGAAAGCTAACCACACCTACGTATTTGTTGGCTTCGCAGAGGTGGATGCATCGGTTGATCCCTCAATTAGCCCGCAGGTTGCGGGGAACGGAAGAGTAGCCGTTGCTGTTATTGCTTCGAAAGACGGCACCCGGCACTTTCAATATCTCACAAGCGGCCAAGGAACGGACTGGCAATCGAACTACGCCGATCCAAGCAAACCAGAGTATCGCGGCGGACATTTGGTGGCGCTACGAAAATTGGAAAGATTCGAGAATCTTCATTTTCTTGTTGATTTTGGGTCTTGGCTTCCATCTCAGCATCCAGGCTCAAATATGGCGCGAAATCAGCCAACCGGTACGTTCTACACTTTGGGGAACGCAGGGTCGACATCCGCGACACCCTTCACCTGGCCTTTGGGCTCGCCATTGGATTCAGGTTACCAGTATCGATTTAACAAAGTCATCATGTTTGATCCCCAGGGCATCGCCCGTATCACAGGATCAACAAATGCGGATGAGATTGCCCGCATTATGGAAATTGATTTTCAACCGACACGCGGAACGCTTGTCCCGCCTGTACCTCTCAGCCAGGACGTCGGGAATCAGGCGGTGATACAAATATCGCCCATGAGCGGGGCAGTCCGCCTCTATCGGCCATGAAAAAGCTGGGTTCTACTGTTGCTGCCTTCTCGCTTGTCGAAGTGACGTTAGCTCTTGGTGTCGCAGCGTTTTGCTTGATTGCGGTTTTTGGCTTGATGCCTGTTGGCGTACAGACAAATCGCAACGCAACATCGCAAACAGCCGCCACTAACATTATTGCCGCGGTAGTCGCTGATCTGCGGGCGACACCGAAAACGACAAACACCTCCACACAATTTAGCATCACGTTCGGAACGAATCGTACGTTGTACTTTGATGGCGCAGGGCAGTTTTCCACCACCTCCGGGCCTAATTCCCGTTATCAACTAAATGTAACATGGAATTCTGCGCCGAGTGGCTTGCGCTACGCTGACTTTAACGTCACCTGGCCCGCGTCGGCTAGCCCCAGCAATGCTAGTGGCTCCGTAGAAATGTTTGCTGCCTTCGATAGAAACTGACCATATCTAGTATGCCTAGGGACGACGACATCAGTTCTAGTTTACCTAAGGTACGTGGTTTTACGTTGGTCGAACTCCTCATCGCTGTCAGCGTACTTGTGCTGCTTGTTCTCCTAGCCACACAACTTCTAAACAGCGCCGCCACCATTACTACTCTCGCCCACAAACGAATGGATGCTGATTCGCAAGCACGGCAGGTGCTTGATCGAATGGCGCTCGACTTGGTCCAGATGGTGAAAAGAAGCGACGTCGACTACTGTGTGAAATCCTCGGCTACGGCCCCCTTGCGCCGGGTAATACAATCTGGAAACGACTGGATAGGGTTCTA
>DASREH010000112.1:0-3498 GCA_035652195.1 Candidatus Udaeobacter sp.
GCTCTCGGTCAGGTCACTGATGAATCGGTTGCGGCTTCCATCAAAGAATTTCAGAATTTGCTCGCGCAAGCCAAAGGCGACACGAGCGAGTTAATTCGCCAGAACGCCCAGGAACTTGAGGAGCGCCTTGTTCTTCTAAAAAAACGAAAGATCGACAAAGAAGACTTCGATTTCTTCGTAGAAAACCAGAAACGTGATTTACGAGTGTTTGTGGATAGCCAGCCGGCACAATCGCAGGAGCGCGCAGAGAAGTTGACCCTCGATATTCTGGAGATTGCTGTGACCAAAGTTGTGCCGGTGCTGATCATGATGATTTAGGGCGGTCTGCAGACGCTGCGGATCCTGTAGCCACCGGCCTGCGTCCGGTCCGTGCGGTAACCGCTGCTTTTCGCTTTGAGTGCGACGGCCCACAGGGCCGTGGCTACAGTAAAACTAGAGCGTCTTCGCCATGCTGTACTCGCCTCGCTGCGTCGAGGCGTTCCAATGTATCGCTACGAACACGGCGGTACTGCGCCATGGATACATTTCCTAAAGCCAGCTCCTACTATTCAGCGCGACTGTTTCATGATTTCTCGCAACCGCTCGTGCGGCAACGCTTCGACCCGGTGATTGTCGCGTCCTGTCATGGAATGGTTGTCGACCAAAGCGTTTACGACTGCTTCTTCAGTTGCTTGCACCACAGCAGTAAAAATCGGGTCCATTAAGTCATTTGGGATTGTCGCCACGTTATGGGTGACTTGATCTGGGTCGGCTACGTTCCCGTTCGCAGTTGAAAATGCGATGAACAAATCACCTGAGCCGTTTCCCGAAATGGCGCCAGTTCGAGCAAGTCCCAGTGAGACCCGCCGAGCCAGTCGTTTTAATTGATGTGGTAAAAGCGGAGCGTCCGTTGCCACCACGGCGATACACGACCCGCTTTCCTGCTCGTAAACGTTACCTGGAATCTCCTTTCCAACGGGTACTCCACGAATCATGAGCTGTTCGCGCCGACCGAAATTGGCCTGGAGAAACACCGCAACAATGAAAAATTGTGCCGCGGTGCCCTTCGCTTGTGGCCGGATCTCGACTTTGCGAGAAGCAGTCCCGTTCCCGCCTTTGAATTCATAGCAGACCATGCCTGTTCCGCCTCCTACGCTCCCCTCCTCCACTGCGCCGCCGTGAGCGTCGTCGAGTGCATGCCAGACATCCTGTGGCTTAACATGAAACCCATTGATGTCGTTGAGCCATCCGTCCCACGTTTCTGCGACAACAGGCAGGCTCCACCAATAGCCGGTCTTATCGGCAGCGCCATGTTTCACACGCCACGCGATCACCGCGTCGCGCGCTATTCCAACGCTATGTGTGTTGGTGATGACAATCGGCCCTTCGAGAAATCCACTTTCATCAACCCACGCCGTGCCGGTCATTTCACCGTTACCGTTCAAGCTAAAAAAACCGGCGTAAACCGGATCGTTTAACGAAGCGTGCCCTCTCGGGAGGATCGCAGTAACGCCTGTGCGCACGGGGCCTTTGCCGACATCCAATTTGCCTTCACCGCTGATCAATGTGGTGTAGCCAACTTCCACACCAGGTACGTCGGTGATGGCGTTGAATGTTCCCGGCGTTCCGTCGAATGAAATCCCGAGGTCACGCGCGCGAACGGCCCGCTGTTCAGTCGCAGGCGTGACCGGCAATTGCTTAATCGGCTCACGCGCGGAGGAGGCGATCGCGAACGCCAGCACAAAGACGGGCATGAGGATGAGCACGAAACTGCGGCGTTGTGCATCCATTGCGATCAATCAACTATCAACGATCAACGATCAACTCCGAAACCGTCCGCGACTTAACTCCGAAAGCTTTCGCGAGCCGGCTTTTCCGTCTAGATTAACTCTGTGAGTTACGAGGTTTTCGCCAGAAAATATCGGCCGCAAACGTTCGACGACCTGGTTGGGCAGGCGCATGTCTCGCGTACACTGAAAAACGCGGTGGCACAAAACCGGCTTGCCCACGCGTACCTGTTTGTTGGCCCACGGGGGGTTGGAAAGACATCGACGGCGCGAATTCTGGCCAAGTCGCTCAATTGTGTGAAAGGCCCGACCGTGACGCCATGCGGCGAATGCGATAACTGCCGCGAAATTGCCGGAGGCAACAGCCTGGATGTCATCGAGATCGACGGCGCCAGCAACAATAGCGTCGAAGATGTCCGGCAACTCCGCGAAAATGTTCGATACGCGCCGGCAAAGGGGCGTTACAAAATTTATCTGATTGACGAAGTGCACATGCTTTCGTCAGCGGCATTCAATGCACTGTTGAAGACGCTGGAAGAACCGCCTGAACATGTGAAATTTATTTTCGCAACCACTGAGCCGCAGAAAGTGCTGCCCACTATTCTAAGCCGCTGTCAGCGGTTTGATCTGCACCGCATCCCGGCAAATCTCATTGCGAAACACCTGCAATTCATCGCGAAAAAGGAAAAAATCACGTTGGAGCCCGCGGCTGCGCACGCAATCGCGCGCGGGGCTGAGGGCGGTTTGCGCGACGCGGAATCCATGCTCGATCAACTGGTCGCGTTTTGTGGAGACAAAATCAGCGAGAACGATGTCCTCAATGTTTTCGGTTTCACAAGCGAACAAACCGTAACCGATCTTACCGGTCGGATTTTGCGAGCCGAGACACCGGCTGCGATTGATCTGCTGCATCAGCAAAGCGAAGCCGGCAAGGACATGATGCGACTGATGTCCGATTTAATTGCTTACCTGCGCGATTTGCTGGTGTTCAAAGCCAAACCGGAGGCACTGAAGGAAGAGATCGAAGGAGAAATGCAGACATGCCTGACCGAACACGCCGAGCTGGTGACGACGGACCGTCTGCTTGAACTTGTGGATCAGTTCGCCGCTGCCGAGGGCCGGATGAAATGGGCACCGAACAAGAAACTTCATTTTGAAGTGGCCATCATCAAGGCGATTCAAAGCCTGGGACAAGCCACATTGGATGAGGTGATCGAAAAGCTAAGCCAATTGCGTGATGGTGGTTCACCACAATCTGGTTCACCGCCACCCGTAGCCGCAGGCACTGATCGCGGCGTCGACGACTCACGCGCGAGGGAGATGACGGTCAGGACGCCGCCTCAACCGGGCAAGACCAAGAGCACGGCACGCGTCGCCGAAACAAGTACCGACGCAAATGCGGTGTGGGAAGAGATCGTCGCCAAAATTCCGCCACAAAAAGCTTTTGTGCGAAATTCCGCATTGGCCGCGCACGTTCTTGGAATTGATGGGCGCAATTTTCAGCTCGGTTTCGCCGCGGCCGATAGAGCGATGATGGATATCCTGGGCACGCAGGCGAACCGCAAGTTTCTTGAGACATTGCTGCGTGAGATCACTGGAACGGACTGGAACGTGAAGCTGAACGTAAAAGAAGATCTTCCTTCCAAACAGCCGCAAGCTCCGGAGGATCCTCGCGGTGAGAACTTCAAAGAAGATCCCCTTATTCAGGAAGCGATCGGATTGTTCAACGCCC
>DASREH010000113.1:0-54918 GCA_035652195.1 Candidatus Udaeobacter sp.
TTCTACGAAACCCGGATCTGACCAGCTCGCTGTGCCGACCAGAATTTTTCCAGTTTCGATTTCGTCGGACGATTTAGTTTTCGCCACGCATCAACCAAGTCACATGAAGCGGTAACGCAAATCGCATCGAAAATTCGGCTCACTTTCGTCAGATAAACGCTTTTTCGATTGCACAACCTCTATCTCGAATTATTCTCGAAATGCGGGGTGGAGCAGCCTGGTAGCTCGTCAGGCTCATAACCTGAAGGCCGCGGGTTCAAATCCCGCCCCCGCAACCAACTTTTACCTTGCCGAATGCCGGCGACGTACCGCGTTTACGTTTTACAGAATTTAAGGGGTAGGTTTTATATAGGGTTTAGCGAAAATACGGAAATCCGAGTTCAACAACACAATGCGGGAATGTCTCGTTCCACTCGCGGCAAAGGTCCTTGGAAAATTGTCTGGCAAAGCGACGCACTTACGTCGTCCGGCGCCCGACAGCTTGAGCTTGAACTTAAAAAACAAAAAGGAGGAAATGGCTTTTACAAACTAACGGGCTTGCGGAGACCTTGATGGCCGCGCCCCGCCATGGCGGGGCCGCCCCCGCAACCAATTTTTACGTGCCGAATGCCGGCGACGTAGCGAGGAAGCACTTGCCAGCGAAGAGAGGACAATGCACAATCCACGCTCCGCAATGACGCAAAATCAGGATCCAGCGTAGCTCAGTGGTAGAGCGATCGGCTGTTAACCGATTGGTCGTAGGTTCGAATCCTACCGCTGGAGCCAAATTTCGATCGCTGGTTCGAACCGTATCCGCCTCAGGCGGAAGCCAAACTTGGCCCTTGAGTACGTTCTTCGTATATGTTCTGCAAAACCCGGACGGTAAACTGTACATTGGCCAAACCGACGATCTCAGGCGGCGCACAGACCAACACAACGACCCGGCACATACATTGACCAGAACCACAAAGCGATTTCGTGGGCCTTGGAAACTCGTGTATTCGGAAGAAATCTCATCTCGATCGGCTGCACTCGCACGCGAGAAAGCTCTCAAATCTGGACAAGGCAGAGCTTGGCTCAAAGGACATGTGGCTGTTAATCCGCCTTAGGCGGATCGTAGGTTCGAATCCTACCGCTGGAGCCAATTTTCGATCGTAGGTTTCACTACTAGCCGCCTTAGGCGAGAGCCAATTTTCACCGTTAGGAGCACTCGGTTTCTGCCCGCGAGTCGTATTTTGCTTTTGAGTTCGCGTTAATAAACGAACTGCGCATTACCGGAAAACCGCAATGGAAAAGTCCGCGCGAGTAGTTGAACAGTTTACTTGATTGAACAGGCGAACTGCGCTTTCGTCGCGTTGACAAAAGGGGGAACAACCGCGAATGCCGGTCGCATCAGGCGGGAAGCCAATTTTCCGGATGAATTACTGGCTTTATACCGCTATAACTTGAGCCACGCGCGAATTGGAAGAACGCATTTCACATCACGCACCGTAACCAATCGTATTACCGACGGTTTATTAAGGGAATCTGATGGGCATTCGCACATTGCTTAGACATATCGACAGCAACGCATTCATCCGACGCGTCCTGGTTGTCCTTTTCGTCATCGCACTTTTCCTCGTTGGCATTCAGCTGCGCCGGTGGATAGGGCAAAGTACAAGGCACGTGCGTTATCAGCACGACATCGTCAACGCTTTTTACTGGGGCAGCGAAACGATGAAAGAAGCGCGTCGCTTATCGCCCAACGAGGCTTCCGCTAATTCATTCACAGGATTTCTGCGAGGTTACCTGGCCCTGTACGACCGGGTGAAACGCGAGGCGTACAACAAGGAATACGGTCTTGATTATGCCCCGCTCCGACTGCTGGTCATGTCAATCTGGGCCAGGGAAGTGCGGAACCAATTCCCGGGCGTCGACGATGGCCACCCCAAGCTGGTGAACCCATTGTTGAAGATCAATGTCGTATGTGAATTTCTTTCCGCCCTGGCGATCTTTCTTCTGGTTCGCTTTTGTCTGAAGCGACAGTCGGCTCGAGCGTCGCCTTCTTTGCCTTCCGGTCTGCCGGCGGAGCGCCGCGCTTTTATCTGTGGCCTTGCTGCGGCAAGTGTAGCGTGGCTTGAGCCCTCCATGATTCTTGACGCGCATGGCTGGCCACAATGGGATGCATGGCTCCTGCCTTTTTATCTCTTTGCCGCGTTCGCAGCCGTAAAAAATCGCTGGTTCCTGTGCGGCTTCCTCCTGGCGGTAGGAGCGATGTTTAAAGGCCAGATCTTGTTTGTGACACCATTTTTTGTGCTTTGGCCACTGTGGCAAAAAAGGTGGAACCGTGCGCTGCGTGTACTTGCGGGATTCCTATCGGCGGCGGCACTGATCACTTCACCATGGGTTCTGCGTCCGCCTGTCGCGTGGGTTGCAGTTCTTTCTATCACCGGGGCGTGTTCGTTTTTGGTCCTGCAACTCAGATGGAGATATCGAGCAGCATGGGTCAGCGGTATCACCGCGTGTGCCGCGTTTGCGATTGGCGCCATGACAAATGGAAGCTTCGCATGGCTGCAAGTCGGTTTTTTGTATGGTAGCGAGCATTATCCCTATCTGGTGATCAGCTCGTGTTACAATCTTCCGTCACTCCTCTCCAACTTTGGCTGGTCATTAAAGGATCCCTTCTGGTCTGTTCATTTCGGGTCTTTCAATCTGGACGTCACGCTGCAATGGACCTTGCGGTTGACTTACCTTGGCGCACTCGTGATCTGCGCTTATGGAGCCGCGCGACAGATGCGCGACCGTGATCCACGCACGTTGATTGCGATCACCGCTCCATGGTTACTGATGTTCGCCCTGTTAGGCCAGATGCATGAGCGTTATCTGATGTGGGGCGCCGTGGTTAGCGCCGTCGCCCTGGGAGTCAGTCTCAGGTTAAGCATCATTCACTTCATCATCTCGGCGGCGAGCACGGCAATGATCGTGCACGTCATGCTGATCGACAAAAAGCTTGAGACAACGCTTTGGGCGATTGATTTGCTAAAAAATATCCGCAGCTATGCATCGGTTTTGGTCCTCGGCTGCGTGGCCGTCTATCTGTGGAACACGCTACCTACTCCGATTCTCCAACGGCGAGCGGCTCGTTTGCACAAGGCGCGTTCACTTTCACTCGGACCAGAGCCTGAGGAAGCCTGATCGCGCGAAAAACTATTGCCGCGCCAGTCGCCGGAACATGAGCCAACCCAACGCGATAAACAGAATGTTTGGAAACCAGACCAGCAATTCTGGATGCGCACGCGGATTTCCGCGCAGCGTATCGCCGATGATGACGAAGAGAAAATAGGTCGTTGCTACGATCAAGCCCATCGCGAACCCAATTGAGGTTTCCCGCCGGTGCGCCGTGACACCAAGTGGAACGCCGATGATTGCGAACGCCACGCACGCAAACGGAAATGAAAAGCGTTTATTAATTTCCGTGCGGCTGGCGCTGCGCTCCCGTTTGTCCTCGCTTTTCAATTGATCCAGCAATTGTTCGATGGATAGCGCAGACCGGCTCGGTCGCTTCTTCTCCTTGTCGTACAATTCCTCCAAACTGATGGGGAGCGTGCCTTCCACCATGTTGATGCCGTCGCGAATTTTTCGCAGGTTCGTTGGATCCTTCGGATCGCGCTCCTGGTATCGAGCGTGATAAAGGTGCATGAGAATCTGCTTGTTCGGCAGATCGGCCTCGAGCATCCCGGTCTTCGCGTAAGTCACTTTTACCGGCAGCGAGTTCTGGCTCAATTCGAATACGGTAATGTTCTCGAGTTTATTACCTTCTTTTTTGCCAACATAGATTTTACGTCCGGGAAACTGATCAATGACCTGGTCGCTGCCAAAGAGCGCCATCGGATTGCGCGTCGCGAGGTCGAAAATTGTGCTGCGCAGTTTTTCCTGCGCAGCGGGCGCAGCCTGCACATTGAGCCAGAGACAGATCATAGTGCAGATGATTGCGACGCCCCAGAGAGAAACACACACGCGGGGAACGCTCACACCATTTGCGCGTAGTGCGATGAGTTCGTTGTCCGCGGAAAGCCGGCCGAACACGAGCAGGATTGCCGTCAGCAAACCCCACGGAATGGTAAAGATGAGTGAGAACGGCAACACATAAGCGATAAAGGTGATCAGGTATTCCATGGGCACGTCATGGTTTACCAGCAGCGGAAGAAGCCTACGGAAAATATTCCCCACTACGAGAACAAGGCTCAGCACGGCGATGGCGAACAACACGTTCACAATCAGCTCGCGACTGACAAATCGATCGATCAATTTCATCTTGCGCCTCAGAAGTTAGCACAATTTCAGCGCCCGACGCGGTGCCGCGGTGCAGATGGCGATAACGATACTAAAACGCCGGCCCAAGGGGTTTCTATCAAACACGGGATATTTTGCTACCATCCAAGGCACGACATGAATGGAAATCGGAACATCGACGCGTACCAAATTAGATGGCGCAGAGTAGTAGACAGACTGATCGGATTTAGCTCGGCCACCGGTGCATTGTTACCCGTTTTAGTGGTTAGCTTTTTTTGCGTAACAAGTTGCGCAACAACCTCGTCTCACCAGTTTTCAAGCCCGACGCCTGATTGGACAACCAAAATTGGTCAACTCAGGTATCAAGCGCCAGGCACGACGTTAATTGGCGAAGCGTTGGTTCGATTTTCTAACTCCGGAGACTTCGAATTGACCGTCTCGAAAGGTCCCGGAATTCCGCTACTTTCGCTGCGACAAGATGCGACGTTCGCTGAAGTGAATGGCGGATTGGCCGGTCGCGGCTGGTCAGGGCCTGTAGGCCAGGCCCCGGCGCAATTGCATGCCTGGCTTAGATTGCGCGATCAATTTCTTCGCGCACCGGATCGAAAGACCCTTAGCTACAGCGCTGGAAAAGAGACGTTCGCATTCCGATTTTAACGCCAATTCCGGCGCCTCGGAGGTTTGCGAGGTTGTCATCACGTCATATTCGCGACAGCATTGGCGTACCGGCGTCGATTCGTGTTCAATGATGCCTCGTTCATGCGCATCAGTGATTTCATCGCCCGAACCGTAACTCAGCGACGCGCACTAGTGTGGTGCGGCATTGTCGTGCTGGTCGCCGCTTGCGTCGTGATTCTTGTTAGCTCGCTTCAGCTTGATGCTGAAATTTTCAATGTCTTGCCCGGCAAATTTTCCTCGGTGCAAGGCCTCAAAATTTACGATCGCGATTTTGAACAAACCCGGGAGCTGACGTTCGCGCTTCAATGCGAACCCAATGACGCAGAAAGACTGGAAGAGTTTGCACCGGTGTTTGCGGACAGGCTTCGGGAGCAACCCTGGTGTACACGAGTGCTCGCGGGTTCACCAATGTCCACACCGGATGGAATCAAGGATTTGCAATCCATCGCGGTTCCCTTGCTTCTCAATTTGGAGCCAAACGCCTTCCATGAAACCATCTCGCTGCTGGAACCGGGAAAGATTCGCGATCGGCTTCAGCGTTTACGCCAGGAAATCGAGGCCGGTTCACCGCGGCCGGAGTTCGAACTTTCTTTCGATCCGCTCGGTCTGATTGCGCCCGCGCTTAAGCCGTTTGCGGAAAGCACAATCATCGAACAGGAGCAGCCGCTCGCTTCACCGGATCGGACCATGCGAGTTTTCCTTGTCGAAACGGATCAACAGTCCCTCAGCGCTTTTGAATCCCAGCGGTTAATGCGGGCAGTGGACAAGTTTCGCGCCACTGCTGCCGAGGGATGGAATGGAGGACCATTACAAGTCCTTGTGACCGGACGCTCAGCGTTTGCTTCCGAAATTTCAGTGAGCATGCGCTATGACGTCGTGGTCACATTGCTTGGCTCGGTGCTGCTCGTAGGCACAATTTTTTTTATCGGTTTCCGCCGATGGCTTCCGCTCCTGGGAATGGCAGTCTGTCTTCTCCTCTCATGTCTTGTTGCTTTAACCGTTGGGCAGCTTCTCTTCGGCCGGCTGAGCATGATCAGCGTCGGTTTTTGTGCGATTCTGATCGGTTTAGGGGTCGACTTCGCAATTCTCACTATTGGCCGTTATCATCAGGCTCGTTCGGACGGAGAACCTCACGGCCAGGCAATCGCAACGGCAATCGCAAAGCTTGGACGCGCGGTTTTCTTCGGCGCGCTCACTACGGCTGTCGGTTTTCTTGCCCTGATCCTAAGTGGTTCCATGGCCTTCTCGGAATTGGGCGTTTTAATCGCGATCGGCATTTTCGTTGCCGGTTTGTTCATGTGTTCGATCCTGTTTCTGTTCGTCCGGGAGCGACAGGCTGCAATCCCGCATGACTGGCTTTTTGAAAGCATGAGAAAATATGTGCGCTGGACGGTGCGAAAACCCCTGCCGATGCTGATTTTCTCCAGCGTGGTCTTGTTTGCGCTGACTGCGATCGGCTTTTCGCCCTATCCTCCAATTCACTTCGACGCGAGCGCGCGCTCGTTGCAACCGAAGAATATCAGAGCCAGCCAGGCGCTTGAAAAAATTATGCACGCAATGCCAGTGCGCTGGGAGCCTGTTTTGGCGATTGTACGCGCAGCGAATCCGCAGGAACTGCACGACTACTGGCAAAAAATCGTGGCCCACTGGCGAGACCTGCAGGCAGCCGGAAAGATCAAGGGGTTCTCCACGCCCGCTGCGCTTTGCCTTTCACCGAATTGGATGGAGACCAATCGGCGAGAGCTGAGAACAATCAATTTCGCCGCTACGCGCGAAACTTTAGAGCAGACACTGGACGCCGAAGGCTTCAATCGGGATTCGTTTGCTCCAGCATTCACGCTGCTTGATGACTTACAACGAATTAGCAATCCCAACATGCCTCTTCCAAACTGGCGCGATCAGCTCCCGAAATCCTCCAGCTGGTGGTTCCTTGTCGATCGCTACTTTGGTCACGATCCGACATTGACCACGGGGTTCGTTACGACCAACCAACCGATTCTGACTCACACCCAAAGCCAGGATCTGGAGCGCGTGCTCCACGTGCCGGGTGTCCCGATGATTCTCTCGGGATGGAGTTATGCCCTGGCCGATCTCCTGCCGTGGTCGCGGCATCAGCTGCTCATCATCAGCGCGTTGATGGCGATCTTTGATATCTCGTTACTTGCCGTTCTCTATCGGAATTTTCGCTTATGGGCGATTCAGGTCGTTACACTAATTTTCGGGATCGGCGCAATGATCGCTTCGATGAAACTCTTGAATATTAATTTGAATTTACTCAATGTGCTCTCGTTTCGTCTGGTACTGGCAATTGGCGTGGACTACGGGATATACGTTGTACTGGTATGGCAAAAGGCCCGCGAGCTTGAGCACGATGTTGCCGGTGTCCTAAAGCCCGTCTTACTGGCGGGCTTGACCGCGGTGAGCGGATTCGGATCACTCGCGCTTGCAAAGAATCCAGCGCTCACCGGGCTTGGAATTGCATGCGCACTTGGGATTCTTTGGAGCCTGATCGCCACAATTTTTTTCACACTCCCAGCTATTGCTGCAACTCACCAAAAAAAGTGACAAACCAATGAGTCTGCCAACATGCCGCACTTTCGGAGTGATGAAACGCTGCTAGATTGGGCAAACATGCGCGTCCGCGGCTTGCTGTGGTTTAACGCACTGTTGTCCATGATGCCAGCTACGCTTTTTGCGGGCGCTGTCGTCGAAGGTCGTGTCGAGCTTCCGAAATCACATTCAGCTCCGGTTCAGGCCAAAAGATACGAGATCGTCACCAAGGGGGGCGTCCTGTCCACTCAACCGCCACTGGCGGTGGTTTATCTCGAGGGGCCCTTTCGCACTGCGACGTCGCCGCCGCCCAAGGAGATCGCACAAAAAGGCCTGACGTTTATCCCGGCACTTCTCCCGGTGCAGGTCGGGACGAAGATTGAATTCCCAAATCTCGACGACACTTATCACAACATTTTTTCCTACTCACCTGCCAAACGATTCGATCTTGGCCGTTATCGCCCGGAAGAACGCCCAGTCCCTGCAGAAATCTTCGATAAACCCGGACTGGTCACACTGCGCTGCGACATTCATGAGCACATGCGCGGACTGATTTTGGTTTTGAATACTCCGTATTTCGTCATGAGCAATCCCGACGGGCGCTTTCGATTAAGCGGTCTTCCTGCAGGTCATTACACGCTCAAAGCCTGGATTAACAGCCGGACGACCCGTGAGAAGCCGGTGGATCTGAAAGACGGCGAGACATTGCACGTTGATTTTCCATGAGATCGGCGGTTCAAACGAGAGATGAAAGCGTAGCAAGCTTTCGAACTCGTTTGTTCACGGCGATTATGATTATCGTAGTAACGTTGACCGCCGTTGGTTTTTACGCCGCTCAACGTAAGGTCACCAGCGACGCTGAACGAAACTTCGAAAACAATTTCCAAGTCGAGATCGCTTCGCTGCACAAGCTTGAAGAACTACGGCACGCGGCCCTGGCAGAACGCTGCAACGCTCTTGCGGCCAAACCGCGAATCCACGCCGCGATCGAAGATAATGCCATGGATTTGCTGTATCCCAGCGCCAAAGATGAGCTTCGCGATTTGATGGAAGGCGACGAACCGCCACCGGAACAAGCCGCTCAACTTCTGCACGCAAGATTTTACCGTTTTCTCGATAGCACCGGTGCAGTGATTAAACCGCCAAACACGCGCGACGTCGGCGAATTGGACCCAAAAACCGAATCGCAACTGACCCTGAGCAAATTGCCAACGACACAACAAATTGGATACATCCGCGAAAATACCGGAACCGACACAGCCACTGTCAACGAAGTCGTAGCGGTACCGATTGTCTCCACAGACACGGGCGAGGTTATCTCCGCGCTGGTTATCGGCTTCAAACCGCTGGAGCTTAATGAGAAAAACGCCCAAGTGGGAATGAAAAGCGGCGTCTGGGTAAATGGACAGCTCCATTTGCCTTCCCTGCCAAGACCGGCGCAGGCATTTCTCAATGACAAAATCGCGAGCGCGTTGGGAAATTCTGATCACGAGCAACACAACTTTCGCGTCGACATTGATGGCTCGCCTCACCTTCTCTTCTACAAGCGACTGAATCCTGGCTCATTCTTTCCGCCCGCATACGAGATTTGTGTTTATCCTCTCGCTTATTCGATGGCCCAACTGGACCGTCTAAGATGGCAAATTGGTGGGGCCGGCGCGTTGCTATTGCTGGGCGGTTTTATTGCCAGCCATGTGGTCGCTTTGAGGTTCTCAGCGCCGGTCAAGAAACTCGCTTTGGATTCCGAAGAGAACCGCGCCCAACGAAAGCGGGCCGAGGCCGCGCTTGCTACGACCGCACAGGAACTGGAGAGATCGTCACGCTATTCTGCCGACGCGTCCCATCAGTTGAAAAGCCCTGTCACAGTCCTTCGCATTGGCCTGGAGACATTGCTATCGCGCGAGGGGTTCAAGCCAGACGTGTATGAAGAGTTGTCCGCCCTGCTGCATCAAACGCATCGCCTGACCGGTGTAATAGACGACTTGCTTCTGTTGTCCCGCATGGATGCTGGGCATCTTCAAATTGCCTCCACACCCGTAAACCTGAGTCAACTCATTGATGAATGGCTCGATGACCTCAGCGCATTGCCCGATTCGCCCGATGTGAAAATCGAAAAAGAATTCGCCACAGGTCTTTATGTCGCCGGAGAAAAACGGTATACCTCCCTGATTGTGCAGAATCTGCTCGAGAACGCGCGAAAGTACAACCGCCCGGGCGGACTAATCCGGGTCAGCGCGGTCCGCGCTCGCGCGAATAAAAAGGTCGTTCTGACTGTCGGCAACACGGGGCGCACCATTCCACCGGGCGAAAACATCTTTGAGCGTTTTCATCATCGTTCCACTCCCTCAGCCGTTTCGGGCCACGGAATCGGATTAAATCTGGCTCGCGAACTCGCCCGGTTGCACGGGGGAGATTTATGCCTGGTTCGCTCGGAAAACGATTGGACTGAATTTGCAGTGCGCTTTCCCGCCGCCGATGGTGTTAAACCTATCGCATGAAGCTGCAAGCTCTCAGCTTGTGCATTGTTGCCTGCACAGCGTGCGCTTTTGATATCGACGATTTTTTCGACCGCCTCGACAGCACGCTGACCCCTTCGGCTTTTGAGGGTAATCTACGGCTACGATTGAGCGGTACCCTGGATCTGGAGCTGTACCACTTCGACCAGCCGCCGCCCGGACTCATCAACAGTGGCATCGACACACTTTTCAACCCCCGCTTGACGCTTTTTGTCGACGCGCAGGCTGGCTCCCACGTCTATTTCTTTTCACAATCGAGGCTGGATCGCGGCTTCGATCCGAGCGACCACGGCGCTCAGGTTCGGCTGGACGAATATGCAGCGCGTGTCACACCGTGGGACGATGGCCGCCTGACGGTGCAAATCGGCAAGTTTGCGACGGTAGTTGGCAATTGGGTACCACGGCACCTCTCCTGGGAAAATCCATTCATCAATGCGCCGATCGTTTATGAAAACGTCACGCCGATTCGCGATAAGATGGCCCCTTTTTCGGTGTTCGACTTTGTGTACGGCCTTTACGCTTACGATAAATATGCATTCAATCCCGTAATCTGGGGTCCCAGTTATGCGAGCGGCATTTCTCTCTCGGGGCGGCTGGGGCAATTTGATTATGCTGTGGAAATGAAGAACGCTTCGTTATCGTCGCGGCCGGAATCCTGGGACCTTACCGAGACTGGTTTCGAGTATCCAACGTTCAGTGGACGCATCGGTTTTCGGCCTAACGAGGCGTGGAATTTTGGTGTTTCGGCCAGCGAAGGGCCTTACTTTCGCAGTGAGGCGCAATCCACACTGCCAGCAGGGAAAACCATCGGTGATTATCGCGAATTTGTTGTGGGACAAGACGCCAGCTTTGCCTGGCGACACCTGCAGGTGTGGGCAGAGTTTTATGAAGCACGCTTCCAGGTGCCTGGTGTAGGCAACGCGGACACCTTTGCCTATTACATAGAGGCAAAATACAAGTTTACCCCGCAACTTTTCGGCGCGATTCGCTGGAACCAGCAACTGTTCGCGGATGTTGACCTTCCTTACGGCGAACACGTCCCCTGGAGCGACGATCTTGCGCGGGTTGACTTGGCCGTAGGTTATCGTTTTACATCACATATCCAATTGAAGGTTCAGTACAGCTATCAACATGAAACGAGCGGCCCAGGTTACGACAATCACTTGCTGGGAGCTCAGCTCACGACGCGGTTCTAACTCTAACCCTGCTTAGCAAACCCATGCATATCCTAGTAGTAGAAGATGACATCGCATTAGCCCGGCGAATCGCATCGACACTGACCGAGGCCGGGCACGATCCACTCGTCGTTCATGACGGTGAAAAAGGCCTGGATCACACAAAGACAGCACAGTTCGATCTAATCGTGCTGGACGTTATCCTGCCGGGCATGGACGGCTTTGAAGTACTTCACCAATTGCGTACGCAGCATCTTGCCAGTCGCGTGCTGATGCTGACCGCGCGTGGCGAGGTAAACGACCGTGTCACCGGATTACAGCTCGGTGCGGACGACTATTTGCCAAAGCCATTTGCAATGGGAGAACTTGTGGCACGCGTTAACGCGCTTGGACGCCGCTATCCGGAGGAACCTGCACTCAAACTACGCGTCGGGGACCTAACGCTCGATCTAGCAAACCATGAGGTCCATCGCGGCTCGCGCCACATCCATCTGTCAGCTCGCGAGCTCATGCTGTTAAAGGTACTCATGCGGGAACCAGGCCGCGTTTTTACACGCACCGAGTTATGTGAACGAGTATGGGAGCACCCGCATGAATACGACACCAAGCTGGTGGAGGTCTTTATCGGGCGTCTCCGCAGAAAAATCAGCGATCCTCAGCTCATCTATACCGTGCGTCACGTAGGTTACGCCATTCGCGAGTCGTTATAGCCGCGCCGCCGTTTACAACGCCTCACAGCTCAGGCGAAACGGACACCAATCAGCAGCGCGTTCTAGGTTACGCTTTAACACACAGGTAAAGGTAACAAGCGTGTTACCTTTTCAGGGTGGTATGTCAAGAGCAAGTGTTAGAACCTCTACGCCGAGGGATCAATATAATGAAAAGCTTGTCATCATCCGTTACCGCAGTTGCGAAGGTTATCACTTCGTTACTGATCTTGTCGTCGGGCATCGCCAGTGGTACCACAGTCACGGTAACCGTCGGTAACGGCGGATTCCTGTTTTCACCGGCTTCCGTCACAATTCGTCCGGGCGACACGGTGAAGTGGACGTGGAGCTCGACCGGCCATAGCACCACGTCCGGGACTCCCGGGCATCCGACCGGATTGTGGGATTCTGGCATTCTTAGCCAGGGAGCCTCGTTTACCCACACGTTCAACTCGGTCGGCTCGTTTCCGTACTATTGCACCCCTCATGGAGCTTGCTGCAACATGATCGGAAACGTCACCGTCGCCAACGCAGTGCCGACACCGACGCCTTCTCCCCCTCCCCCGCCGCCGTCTGGCCCAAGCACAGCTATCGTAGCTGATTTCAATCGCGATGGGCATGTTGATTGGGTGGTCCGAAACCCCACGACTCGTCAGACAGCGATCTGGTATCTAAACAACAACGTTTTCATCAGCGGCCTGTTCGGTCCCACGCTTCCACTTAACTGGGGCTTGAGAGGTGCGCCTGATTTCAACAGTGATACGCTGCCCGACTATGGTTTGTTTAACACTGTTTCTCGTCAAACAGCCATCTGGTATCTGAATAACAATGTCTTCGTTAGCGCAGCGTTCGGGCCGACTGCCCCAGCCGGCTGGGCACTGGTAGGTACCGCGGACTTCAACAGTAACGGCAAGCCAGACTATGTGCTCACCAATGCCACCACTCGGCAAACGGCGATTTGGTATCTGAACAATAACATTTTCGTTAGCGCCCTCTTCGCTCCCACACTGCCGGCGGGCTGGACTCTAAGAGGCGTAGCGGATTTCAACGGCGACGGTCACCCTGACTACGCATTGTTCAACGCCACTACCCGGCAAACGGCAATTTGGTATTTAAATAACAACGTTCTTATTAGCGCGCTTTTTGGCCCCACTCTGCCGGCTGGCTGGGCGTTAGTCGGCGCCGCCGATTTTAACGTGAACGGAAAACCAGATTATGTGCTTTACAATGCAGTCACCCGCCAAACCGCGATCTGGTATTTGAATAACAACGTTTTTGTTAGCGCTCTCTTCGGCCCCACGATTCCGGCTGGTTGGAGCTTGATAGGCCAGTGAGCACATCTCGTTACACTTCGCGTCGCAAGACATCATCATTCTGATTTTCAGTTTTTGCTTCAATATGGTGTCTCGTTTCGATCTGAAATCGCTGGCAATCTGCATGGCCTCTTTGGCCATGGGACTGGTTACCGTTTGCGGAGACCATTCGGAAGAGAAGTGGAAAGCTCCAGCAGCAGAAGGGCGAAAGAAAAATCCTGTCGCTGCGAGCGCATCTTCACTCGCAACAGGACAGAAAATCTATGCAAAGCGTTGCCTGGCATGTCACGGCAGTACGGGAAATGGCGATGGACCGGACGCAGCCGATCTGGGAATCCATCCTGCCAAACTTTCCGACCCCTCGATCCAGGAGGAGACCGACGGTGAGCTGTTCTGGAAAATCAGCGTCGGCAAGAAACCGATGCCGGGCTATGGCTCTCGACTATCGTCTACGGAGCGCTGGAACGTGATCAACTACCTTCGATCGCTCGCCAGGAGGTAAGGCACAGTGAAAATCAATCGTTGTTTTCCAGCAGCGATCATCCAGGCAGTCGCGCTGACGATTGTGTCGGCGCATGCTCAGGAGACTAAAGGCGACGGGTTTGTTACCAGACAGGAATACGATGAGCTTAAAGCCGAGCTGCTGGCAATGAAGAAGGAGTTAGATGCCCTGAAGAAGGAGAAACCGGCAGCTCCAGCGCAAAAAAGCTCTGAAGACCACGCTGTTGTTAGCAGGGAGCCAAAGCCGCAGCCCGGCCAGACTCAAGTTGTAGAGGACTCCAGCAAGCAGGTTACGCCCACGGTTTCTCTACCAGGTGGTTCGCTGGACTCGTTGCTTGGTACAACCAAATTTCTTCTCGCAGGTTGGGCGGAAGGTATGTTCGAAGCGCGAAACGGTCAGGTCTCCACCTTTTCAGCCTCTTTCAATCCAATATTTCTCTGGGAATTGACCCCGAAACTTTTGTTCGACAGCCGCCTCGAAATCGAACCCAGCGGAGGCGGCACCAATGTAAACCTGGTAAACGCTCAGCTGTCGTATCTTCTTAATGACTATATTGCGTTAGGTGTCGGAGAATTCTTCAGCCCTAGCAACGTTTTCGTCGAGCGGTTTGAGCCGTTATGGATAAATAAACTGCCCGATCGCCCGATCGGTGTGTACCATGGAGTCCTGCCAAACATATCGGTTGGGGCCCAGGTGCGTGGAGGATTTCCAATCGGCTCAACGCGCGCCAACTATGCCTTTTACGTTTCCAATGGACCTGTGCTCAACGCTTTCGATCCCCGCACAGCAGGCACCCTCGATTTCAACAGTTATACGGATAACAACGATAACAAGGCAGTCGGCGGCAGGGTTGGTTTTCTCCCGATTCCCGGCGTCGAAGTCGGCTACGGTTTTGAGATGTCGAAGCCCGGCTTTCAAGGAACAACTTTTCATGATCTTCAAGCCTTCCTTCAATCCGTCGACCTGGAGGTCACTCGCGACTCTGATCTCTTAAAAGGACGTATTAATCTATTCGCCCAGTACGCCTGGAGTCATATCGACCATGCGGTGTACGATCCAGATGGTTCCTTCGGTTTCGGGCCGCTTCCGCTCACCGCCAGACGCGACGGCGGTTACGCACAGTTGGCGTATCGACCTACGAAGCTCGACAGCGATTTTTTAAGAAATCTTGAATTGATTTTCCGTTGGGATCACTTGAGTCGCGATCCTAGTGGACTTGGTGATCCAGAGGAAACACGGTGGACCCTTGGTCTCGATTTCTGGCTCAGTCCCAGCACCGTAGTGAAAGCGGCTTATGAATGGGATGATCCAGATGGTGAGCCCAACAAGAATGCACTCCTTCTCCAGGCAGCCATGGGATTCTAACTCCAGAACCGAAAATGAGAAGAACCGGCGTGCATGTTTCCATTTTGCTCTTGCTTCTTTTTGCATGCGGGAGTTGGCCGATGCTCGCCAACCCCAATGCAGATGAGACGAAACCAACCGATTCCTACATGGGACTTACTGGCGAAGAGCTTTGGTCTAACAACTGCATGCGCTGCCACAACGTTCGCCCACCCACAATGTATACCGATGCGCAGTGGGACGTGATCGTCCACCACATGCGTCTCCGCGCTAATATCACCGGTCAGGAACAGCGCGCTATTGTCGAGTTTCTAAAATCAGCAAAGTAAACGCGCACCGCGCTTCGATAGCAAACCCCCGATTGCAAACGGCAGATCGGTTGTGACACGTACCAGGCACATTACATTCTCTCGCGTCAGGGTGAGAGTCACCTCGATTCTCCCGGGCGACCACAAAGCTGAACCTTCAATGGAAGTGCAACCGATGATTTGTAAGTTTCACGCCGTGAGATGAGTGCGACTCAGGCCTTGAGGTAACGGCAGCTAAAAACCTGCGTCAGGAACGCCAATAGAAAATTGGCTTGACGTACCAGCTGTTTTTTTTCAAAACTCAAGGCCGCGAAAGCGGATCTGAACCATGGCTGACGACTTCCTGCTCCCTCGGTTCTTTGTCTCGTCCGGATCTGCGTTTGTAACATCAAAACCCACCGGGAAAGGAAAGAAACACATGAACGCATTTAATCAGCTAAATAAAGCCGCCACTTTACTAGTCGTGTTTGCGGCGTGCGTGAGCACTGCTACGGCAGCCACAACGAACGTCATTTTTAGCTTCGAAGAAGATGAAGGTGAATATGCCGACACGGATCTGGAAACAGATGCGGCGGGCAATATCTATGGTACCACTGTGCTTGGCGGCGATTTTGGAGGTGGCACAGTTTTTCAACTTAGTCCCACAGCTAATGGCTGGGTGCACACCGTCCTTTACAGCTTTACAGGTGGCGCTGACGGCGGAGAGCCGTACAAAGGAGTGACTATCGATCGCAGGGGTAACCTGTATGGCACTGCTGTTACAGGCGGTTCAGGAAGCTGCGAGGGCGGATGCGGTGTGGTTTACAAACTTACTAATAACGGAGGAACGTGGACGCAGACACTGGTCCATGCGTTTACAGGTGGAACAGATGGCTCCGGGCCAGGCGCAAGAGTCACGGTGGATCAGGACGGGAATCTCTATGGAATGGCGCCGACCGGAGGCGAATTCGGTTTGGGTACGATTTACAAGATTCGCCGAAACCCACATGGAGGTTGGGGCTTTAGCGTACTTCACGCGTTTACTGGTGGCCGTGACGGCGCAACCGGCTCGGCAGGAAGGATGATCTTGCGCGACGGCAAGCTCTACGGCGCCGTAACCGTAGGCGGGCGGTACGGAAGTGGAATTGTTTTCAAGCTTAATCCAGCTGGGTTTGGAGAGCGGGATCTCAAAGTACTTTATTCTTTCCGGGGTCAACCCGACGGCAGCTTTCCGTACGGCGCGCTACTTTTTGATGAAGCTGGGAATATCTACGGGACCACTTATTACGGAGGCGTTAATGGTATCGGCAGTGTTTACAAACTCTCGCCACAACCGGCCGGCGAGTGGACCGGGGAGGTGCTTTACAGCTTTCGTCAGGGAAGGGATGGCAACAGTCCCATCAGTAATCTTGTCTTTGACGTGGCTGGCAATCTTTATGGCACCACGAGTGAAGGCGGTCTTGGCAGTGGGATCATCTTCAAGTTGACTCCTGTTGCCGCTGGCCAGTGGACCGAAACAGTTGTTCATGCATTTTCCGGGCCCCCTGATGGTGGCTTTGCGTACAATGGGATGGTTGTGGATGCGTTTGGAAATTTTTACGGCGCCACGGTACACGGAGGCCAAAACGATGATGGATCTGTGTATCAGTTTACGCCGTAAATCGCCAACGCCTGCCACGAGATAGCTGTTTCCCTGGGTTGGTGGGAGAGATGAAATATGGTCGCCGAAATGATCCGGATGCGGAATGTCCCGGCTCGAAATCTTCTTTATCACGGTAAGTGCCCGCCACACATGATAAAGGGCCTTGCTTGTGTCGACCGGTTGCTTAAGTGGCTGCGCCGTTCAGGGTCCGACCAAGCTCCAACCGGTCGGTAGAGTCGGCCCAAATGCCGCGCTTACAAACACGTTGCCGGTGAGGTACCAGATACCTGTCTGGCGACTTACCGTGTTGTAAATCAGATAATCGGGATGCCCATCATTGTTGAAGTCCGCCGTGCCTACCAAAATCCAGCCGCTCGTAATCGTAGGTCCATAGACACCTCGAATAAAGATTGCACCGGATAAATACCAAATTGCCGTTTGATGGGTACCAGAGTTAAACAACAGATAGTCTTCGTGGCCATCGGTATCAAAATCTGCTATCCCGACCACGTTCCAGCCGGTGGGCAGTGTCGGCCCAAAAGCGCCGCTGTTGTATATATTATTGGTCAGAAACCAGATCGCTGTTTGCCGCGTTGTCGCATTTGAAAGCACATAGTCCGGAAAACCATTACCGTTAAAGTCGCCCGTCTCTACCAGTTCCCATCCATCGGGCAGAGGCGGTCCGAACGCGGCCCCGATGAAGGTTGTCCCTGACAAGTACCAAACCCCGGTTTCGTTGGTTGCAGGGTTGAGCAGCGCGTAATCAGGATGCGAATCGAGATCAAAATCCGCGGCGCTCTTGAGGAGCCATCCTGTCCTAATTGTTGGACCCACTGCACCGCTCAGGAAGATGTTATTGTTGAGATACCAGATCGCGGTCAAGCGGGTCGCAGCGTGACGCACGACAAAGTCCGGATGGCCGTCGCCGTTAAAGTCAGCTACTGCAGCCCGTGGTGCGGCCAGCGCGTCGTTACCGATACCGCTGGTATTGGTTTCGTCTGGTGTTGCACCTATGCCAATGCTCCCTGCAAAAGTCATTATACCAAGGATAACTGGCCAAGCTATGTTTCTGAATGAAATAACTGGACGCATATTTTTCTCCTGTTGAGTTGCCGTTTCAATTAGCTTACAGCCTCGGAAGAGACGAAAACGGAGCGTGGAGAAAATAGATTCTCCGTCTTTTCAAGACCCCTCTGAAATACAATCGGCGAACCTCTCCAATTTGGACGGAAAAATTCTGGCTGTATTTCTCGAGATACCCGAAACGGTTCTGCTGACATGCGAGTCATCCAGGTTCGAGCTCAGCCGGAGCGGTCAGTGCTCGACATGATGCCAAATCTCAAGCTGCTTAGTAGCAAATGCTTTAAAGTCCTAACGGCTAACAGATGCCGTCCCAACAACGCATTATGTAATCGCGAACCTATCCGGGCCGCACAGAGTTCGGCTTTGGGGTCACCAGCTGTCCGCGTCGTCTTTGGACGCACCAGAGCGACTGGTTGAACCTGCTGTCGCTGTTTGGCGATGCAGTTCTGATTGCTTTTGCGACTTTACGCGCGCGGTTACGAAAGCGCGCGTGATCATGGACAGGTGAGCCCCGCTTCCACCCGGACTCGTCGCGACAACTCAATTGCCTTTATGGGAGCTTCCGCAGTATTTCGATTCCTTTCACCGCAGGCTGAGCTCCTACCTGATTCATGCCAATGAAAATTGCGGCGTCTTTCGTGGGGTTAACGGCAATCACGGAGCCAAATCCCGAGGTTCCTCCGTTCTTCACAATCACGGGATGCAGATTCGGATTGCCGTCGCCCATATTGATCATCCATGCCATCGCCTGCTTGTTAACTCCCTTTGGTATCGTGTAGATCGGCTTCTGCGCCAGCTGCATCGCTGCGATCAATTCAGCCGAAACTCGTTTTCCGTTTACTTCCTGATGGCCAAGATTGGCTTCGCCAAAGCTAATCATGTCGTGTGCCGTTGAGCGCAATCCTCCAGCAGCGTACCAGGCATAAACGAGCCATCGCGGTGCATTTTGGCCAGTGCGAGTATGACCTTGTGCCAGGCGCTTCTCCTGCTCGGGTGTGGGTCGCAACGTCGTATCAGGCATGCTCAATGGCTGGAAGATCTCGGAGTTCACCTGATCCTCCCAACTTTTGCCAGACGCTGTCTCCAGGAGGTAGCTCAGCAGACCGATGCCTGCGTTGGAATACTTGTAAGGCGCAGGCAATCGGGTTCGCGGCTCGTAGTTTGACGCCCAGGTCAGAAAATCCCGCACCGTGTAGTGTTGAATGCTTCGCTGTTCGAGGTCACGCGGGAGGTTCGTTGGATCGTCAGGCATTCCGGAGGTAAAATCCGCCAGCTCCAACGGCGTTAGCTGCTGCGCTCGCAGCGTGTAACCGTCCGGCATGTATTTCTGCGCGGGATCATCAGGCGCGATTTGGTTACGATTGATGCCCAGTGCGAAGAGAGTGGTGGTGAACACCTTCGTGCAGGAGCCGATCTCTAAAAGTGTGTCACGTGTAAACGGCGCGCCCGAGTCGGTAGCCTTGCCATAAGCGAAGAAATAGCGACGACCGCGAAGTGAAACCGCGACGATCGCTCCCAAATTAGAAGACCGGACCCACCTTTGGCCGCGGGCGCCAGTACGCTGTCGTTGAGCCAGGTACGGTTGCATGATGCCATTAACCACTCTCCTGACTACTGCTTCCTCCCCACCCTGGTTGGATTCTGATTGCGGACTACTGAAGCGCGCTTCCTGCCCTTTAACTTGTATTGCTGCAAACAGATTAAGTACAGCAACGAGGAGCGATGTCACAGCGGAAGCAAACCGCGGCAACGCGGGGCGAATATGAGTCGGCAACGGAAATGCGTACTTCATCGCAACTGTCGTAAGAAACCGTTCACAACTATTCCAGCAAAAAGAGACAATGTGTTGGAGCGTTTGCCGTCTGCTCCCTTCAATCTGGACGCTCATCACTCGGCCAAACCGATCGATTCAGTTTAGGCGATTTTGTTTTGGTGTACGCGCATCAAACGAGAAATACGGAACTTCTGCGCGACCAACAGTCGCCTGGCGTGTGGACATCGCCGGGATCAGGGTTATGACAGATCGATCTAATTTTTGGCAAATGGTTGATCGCACCAGGCCGAGCAAGCTTCGCGTATTTGGCGAAAACGATCTCGGTGATTGCCTGGACTATTTTTCAGAAATCCAGGCCGACTCAACCCTTCCTCCAACCGAAAGCCTAACAGCATCGGAGCGACTGACATTGATCCGTAGTGAGTTGGATTTGAGACACGCCGATGCCCGCCACAGGCGAACGCAACGTCTTGCACGCTGGGCCATCGCTATCGGAATGATTTCGATCGTCGTCGCGGTTGCTTCTGCAGTCACTCAGTACTTCATGCACAAGCCGGTAGCTAGTCCGTTGCCATCGCCTGCCGCGGCGGCAGGTTTCGCTACGTTTCAGCCCGCCGCGTCCCCCACCCCAACCGAAGCCCTGCCTGGTGAGTCGATAAGTGTTACACCAGAGCTTATTCCTGCGCCAACCGTGACAACCACTACCGCTCCCAGCCCGACACCAGCGCCGTCACTGCAAAGCCGCAAGAAACGTCGGAGCAAGCCCGCGCCGAAAACAAAGGCAACCCACGACAACCCGATCGAACAAATTCTCCGCTCTCTCATAAGGACAAAACCAACTCCGAGGCCCAACCGACGATAGAGAACGTCCGAGCAACGGTCCCTGATTCGCGAGGAACGGTGCCAGCTTCGGAGAACAACAAGCCACGTGAAATAGTGGAGCGCGTCAGTGAAAGCAACGAGCTGGCGCGCCCCACTCAATTAACGGTTACGATGTTTCCACCCGTCGCGACGTTTGGGAATACGGAGAATTACGTAGTAGCCCTGGTTCAAACAGCGCTGACGAAGCGATGCCGAAGCAACAAACCAATTCAACTACCTCCGCTCTGCTTCGTTAACCGTATGATTGTATCTCTGGCAAAGCCGGACTCGCACAAACAAGACGCCGCGGTTCGGTTTGGAGCTGAACCTTAATGTAAAATTTCCGGGGCTTTGGCTTTCCATTTTACGTAGAAGTATGTATGGCGAAGTTCCCCACCGCAGTCGCCCCTTCTCGCGGCGCTCACAGCTACATCGAACTCCGGGAACAGATTTACCGCGATCCCTCGCTTTGGAGCACTTACGCTGAACTGCAGCGCCAGATTTATCGCCGTCCATGGTTATGGGGACACGACGTTATCTCTAAACGTCCTTGTTCTTCAGCATTGGCTCAGCTCAAGAAAGTTGCAGCTGTGATTGCGCTACTCGGCTTGTCCTTTTGGGTATGGTCCGCTGTGGCAACGTACCGCGCGCCGCGGGCGACCTACCCGTACTACGATACGCAAAAGCCGGTTCCAGCATGGACCGAGCCCCAGCCTCTTGCGGGCAACTACAATCGATGAAGAGCACCAGTCAGCATTCCAGATCTCATCTGGATTGCTGACGGGTCCGCAGACATCGCATCTTCATTGTAATGTAACCGGTGTGGATAGCCGAATTGCGAAATACGGAAGCCATTCGGTTCACAGAATAGGTTTGAACTCGGTATTTTTGCAGCGCGGACATCTGCCGGCGGTTTCCAGTGAAACGGGGTTGGTAAAATGCTTTACGTATTGACACCTTTTGCATTTCCATCGCATGGAATGCTCCTCTTGTGAGGGTGCGATGCGGTTTAAGGCATTCGTCGCCATTTCTCGAATCGACTGAAGCGCGGCGATCAGGGTCTTGGGCGTCGGGTCCATAAATTCAGTTCCATCTGCCGAGGTTGCCCGGTTATTTTGCGCGACACACGCGCCCAAAAACGCAATAAAATCGCTTTCATGTTCGCGTGAACATATTCCGCTAGAAAAGCGCTGTCTAGAAAAAATGCGGCCTCGGCTAGGCGTCGTTTTGCGCCCACACGACGACGCGGGACGAACCCGTTAACACGCAAATCTGGGTATGTAGGAATTCTGCGTCTGGATCTGGCGGTACTGCCACATCTGCGGTTAAGCAGTCGGCAATCAACTTAAGGAGGTAATAAACATCATGAAGCTAAAACACATACTTAACAGCATCGTCGCAGTTCTATTCCTGTTCCCCTTGATGGGAACGTTCGCTCAACAACCAGCGAGCACGGGTTCTATCGAAGTGATCTCCACTTTTGATTATCCCGGGGCCGGAAATTCGACTTTGCCGCAGAAGATTAACGAAAGAGGCGACGTCGTTGGCGAATTCATTGATCCCAGCGGAATAACGCGCGCTTTTATCCGGTTCAGCGACGGTAGCTATAGCGATCCGATCGTCGACCCTAACGATACCGTCGGTTTCACCGAGGGACGAGGCATCAATAACGCCCGTACACTTGCCGGGGACTACGCGATCAGCGACGGCACTCTCCACTCGTTCTTCCTGTCGGGGAGCACCTTCACCGAATACGACGTTCCCGGAACGGTCCAGACCAATCTGCTTAGCATAAATGAGCCCGGTGATTTTACCGGTGGATTTGATCCTGATGGCAGCGGGGTTTTTCAGGCGTTCGTGAGCATCGGCGGAACCTTAACGTCATGGAGCATACCGGACGCTCTGTCGACTTTTGCGTACGAGATCAATAATAACAGAAAGTTGGTAGTAGGGTATTTCATAGACCCAGCAGGCATCCTTCACGGCTACTATCGCGACGCCAACGGGGCGCTCCATTTCCCGATCGATCCTTCGGGATCTACTGGAACGGTATTGTTCGGGCTTAATAACAAGAATTGGGTGGTGGGCAGATATGCGGACAGCGCAGGTGCAACACACGGCTTGTTCTTTACGCCGCCGAACAACTTCTTCACCTTCGATTTCCCTGGCTCAACGTTCACGTCTCTCAACGGAATCAATTCGCAGGGGACTATCTGTGGTCGTTACGTCGATGCTTCGGGTATTGCCCACGGATTCCTGGCTCGCGTCCAAGGCACACCGCCGACCGCTGCGACAAGTATGCAAATGAAGGCAAACGTTTCCCCGTCGCGGATCACTCCACTCAACTCGTTGCCGGCGGCATGGGGAACCGCCACGCCAGCGCGGTAAGTCCAGTATTTTGGGGCTGCGCGGTTAGCGGTGGTTGACGATTTGACCGCGCCGCGCAGCCATCAAGGGGATAGAACCAACCGAGCTTCCGCAAACATCGAGACCGAAAATTCGTTTTGCGTCCATCGCCGCGTCGATGCTGATTTACATTTAACTCCGATTAGGGCCAGCTCTACGCCACCATCCTCATTAGACGTATCTGATGCGCGATGTCTGATACAGAGACGTGTATTGAGCAAAAAAAGGGCGCGGCTATTTCGAAGCCGACTCGACTTTCTTCAATCAGTCAGGCGATTATTCGATCTCAGCAGTTATCTTGCCGCCGGCGTCCTTGAGTGTGATCGTGTCGACGCCTGCCAGGTCCACTTTGTTAAACGTTACTGAGAGGCCTTCGTCATCCACCAAGTTAAAGTCCCAAAATTCTGATTGCGCGTCATTCTTAAAACGCACTTGAACTTTCTCCCCGGCACCGAGCGCCTTTCCATCGGGAAGGATGTTTGCGTCCCAATCCTTGTTGGCCGAAGTAGTGATGTAGAGGCCTTCAAAGCTGCGCCCGGTTTGGTTCACCAGCGTGAAGTCCAGATCGGTCGCCAACGCGTTTACGGTGCTTAGAAGCAGGACCAAGAGAAAAAAAGGAGATTTCATGGGTGAGAGCTACTTCTTCTTTTTCTTGTGAGAGGTCGTTTTCTTGTAAACCGTACGTCCGTATTGGTCCTTCACCTTGGTCGTCTTGAATACTTTGTTACCTTTCCTTTTTTTGCTCGTGTATTCGTAGTAGCGCGGTTGACGGTAAATCTTAGGCTGATTGAAGTATGGATCGAAATCGCCGGGATCCGGCCTATCGCCTACGTACACCACGAAGCCCTCTGAAAAAATGCCGGCATCCCCCGGCTTGGCACTCGCTGTGACAAGCAACGCGATCACTAAAATCCTTGGAACACAACGAAAGGTCACGGCGTTTGCTCTAACAGGCGGATTTTGTCGCGTCAATCAAATTGCGGCGAACCAAAAGCACCTATCGGCTTTGACCAGCAGTGTGTGCAGGACCTACACTTTCGGCTTGCTCTCAGAGCCGCGCCTTGATAGCGAGCGGTACGTTGCGTTTCGCCGTCACATGATGCGAGTCACACATCGAGTTCTTGCGATTGCAGGGCTATACCTGTGCCAACAGGTGACGGGCCAGGTCCCAGCTCCAGGCAGCACGACAACCAAAGTGCCTGTCCCTGCCGCGCCTGGCTCAGAAGCGAAATCCACTGGCAAGAAGCCAACTGCCGGGAACACAGGACTGAGTCGTTTGTTGAAACAGGGAGGCTTCGAAATACTGAAACTCGAACGCAAGAACCTGACGGACCAAAAGATTCGCAAGCGCCAACTGAAACATCTCATCGTTGAAGTCGAACTCAATCAAATAAGCGCGTCATTAATGGTCGACACGGGAACGCCGACTACCAATATTGCGCGTGATAAACTGCAGAAATTCAGTCTCACCGAACAAGAGAGTTCGTCTCGAGTCACGAGTCCGCTGGGAGCGGCGCCCGACAAATTCTATGGCATCGCAAAGCTTAACACGCTAGCCATGGGTAACTGCGTGATGCAGGACGTGCCGGTTCTGATTGACGCGATTCCATTTATTGATGGCGTTCTCGGATCAGACGATATGCGGAGAGTCGGAGCGGTGTTGGATTGTGGCGAGCCCGCACTTTACTGCGCACCTCATGGGCCCGGGGCTGATACAAGCAACAAATTGGCGGCAACCATGGAAGCCGCCGGATTTACAAAGGTTCCCATGCGATTACGTTCGGACCATCGTCTTGAAGTCAGTTGTTCGATCGATGGGATACCTTCAACTATCATCGTTGACACCGGTTCGCTGATCACTTGCGCGGACAATAGCATCGCCGCGACGGCAGCAATTACAACAAAGCGCACCACAACAGTTGTTTTAGGGTCAGGCGGCGCGAGCGCTCAGGTAAGGATCGGTCGCGTGAAGCAGTTGGCCATAGGTGACTTTAAAATCAGAGGCGTCGATATCGTTTTTGTTGATTTACCAAAAAACGATTCTCCTTCCGCTTGCATTCTGGGGATTGGCGAGCTGGTGTCTAACAACGCAATTCTAGATTTGGGTGCTTTAAGCCTGTATCTGCAGCACCCACATAACTGACATGGAACTGAAACTGCGGCGGCTGTACAGCAGACAAACGTGCGCGGCTTACGACTTGGAACGATCTACAAATCTGCAATGAACATTCATGCCATCCGTTGGGCTGCGTTGTTGCTTGTATCGGCTCTTAGCTTCGGTTGCCAACGGCAAGGATTGGACAATAAGCGCCGCCAATTCGAATCATGGCGACAGATAGCGGGATTTGAAGCGCCCGAGACAGTTGCAGCCGACCTGCGTCATGTCGTTTTCGAAAAGCGTAGATCGCAGATTCACGAAGGTATGCTGGTCAAGCTTGATAATGGCATGAGCGCCGATGACTATATGGCCGCCGTTAAGAGCAGATCGCTGTTTCCGCGGGGGGCCCTCGATTATTCCGGTCCCGGGTCTAACCTCTCCTGGAGTCACCACTGAAATGTGGTTGAAACTCGATCCCGGTCACTACTTCATCATCTGCTGGAATAAAAATCACAGCAAGACCACACCTGTCCGCCGTTTCGCAGTCGAGAGCACTGGAACACCTGACGATCGACCGCCAAAGGAAGATGTAGTGCTGAAACTGTTTGATTACCGATTCGAGCTTAACCGCGCGGCGAAACATTGAACGACAGAACCGTGATTGGCTTTTCCGATCACGGCTGAGGTTTATGGCAACATACGAAACGTCGGTTAACCGTTGGAAAAAATTTCCTGCAGGACATAAATGGATCCAGATCAAAAAGAGACCGGCAAGATAACGGCGCATCGCGGGGCCAGGTCAAGAATCTCACGTTGTATGTGACCAACTATCGCGGCACAGGATGCTGGCAAAAATAAAGAGAGTGATCGCAACCGTCTCGCGTCTTTGGCTCAATACACATGGCGGCCCAAAAAATTTTCTAAGAAAAAGCTTGCGCGCGTGCTGGTGTTATAGTTCACTATATCACTATATGAGGCGCGGCTACCGATCAACCTGGTGGAACGCGACCTTAGCGGCTGGGAGAACAGCATGAATCGTGAATGGAATGATAATCAGCCAATTTATCGACAGCTTCGGGACCAGGTTGTCCATATGATCCTCGACGGCCTGCTCAAGGAAGGCGATCCCCTGCCCTCAGTCCGCAATGTCGCCGCCGAATTTCGAGTCAATCCTCTAACCGTTTTAAAGGCTTATCAGGAATTGGTGGATGAGGAGTTGGTCGAAAAGCGACGCGGACTCGGCATGTTCGTAAAAGAAGGCGCGCACAAATCATTGCTGAAAGGCGAGCGGCAGAAGTTTCTTTCCGAACATTGGCCCCGGGTGCACGCGACCATTCAAAGGCTCGGATTGGATCCAAAGGAACTGCTCGATGCCGCAACCCGTAATTCAAACAGAAAGGACCATCGTTAAAACAATGATAACCATAGAAGCACACGGACTCCGGAAGACCTTCGGCACAACCATTGCGCTCGACGGAATTGATTTGCGCGTTGAAGAAGGACGAATTCTCGGCCTCGTCGGTCCCAATGGAGCAGGAAAGACTACTGCGCTCAATGCTATCCTGGGTCTGAATTCTTACCAGGGCGACCTGAAGGTCCTGGGCCGCGACCCATGGACGCAGCGGGACGAGCTCATGCAAGACGTATCTTTCATTGCTGACGTCGCAGTCTTGCCGCGCTGGATTCGGGTGACCCAGTTGCTGGACTATGTCGCCGGCGTTCATCCGCGTTTCGATCGTGCGAAGGCGGAGAATTTTCTGACGAAGACTGCGATCAAACGCAGCAGCAAGGTCAGGGAACTATCCAAAGGAATGGTAGCTCAACTCCACCTCGCATTAGTGATGGCAATCGACGCCAGGCTGCTGGTATTAGACGAACCGACGCTTGGCCTGGACATTCTTTATCGCAAGCAATTCTACGATTCGTTACTGAACGACTACTTCGATCGTAGTCGCACGATTGTCGTCACCACGCATCAAGTGGAGGAAGTGCAGGATGTGTTGACGGATCTCATGTTCATCAACCGCGGCCGGATCGTTTTGCAGTGCAGCATGGAAGAATTCGACTCGCGGTATGTGGAAGTAATGGTCAATCCCGAACATGTCGCGGCCGCGCGCGCGTTGAAGCCAATTCACGAGCGTCCTGTGTTTGGCCGCAGCGTGCTTCTGTTTGATCGCGTTAATCGCGACCAGCTCGCTGCCCTGGGTGAAGTGCGCAGGCCCAGTATCGCTGACTTGTTCATAGCTGTGATGAGTAATAACACCGCGGCACCGCCGCCGATTCCCCATGAAATTGAATTACAGGAGGTAACGAAATGAATGCTCAATCGGATAACACGTCTGAATCTGCCGCGATCAGCGCCTCAGACCATAACAGGCCCATGGGGCAGCCTTTTTATTGGTCTATCCGGCGCGAGTTATGGGAAAATCGTTCCATTTACGTAGCACCACTGATTGTTGCCGGAGTGGTGTTGTTTGGTTCGTTGATGGCGTCCTTTCACCTGCCAAATCGGCGGCGCCTGGCGATGTTACTCGATCCTGCGCAACGGCGGGCGGCTATCGAGTTGCCCTACGATATTGCTGCAATGATCATCATGCTCACCGCGTTCGTGGTCGGAGTGTTTTATTGCCTCGATGCCTTGTACGGCGAACGCCGTGAACGCAGCATTCTTTTCTGGAAATCGCTTCCGGTGTCTGATCTTACATCCGTCCTCTCAAAAGTAACCGTTCCGCTGGTCATTCTACCACTTCTGATCTTTGCGATTATTGTGGCCACCCAATTCAGCATGATGCTGATAAGCAGCGCGGCGTTGATTCCCAGCGGTCTTGCGGGGACGACCTGGGCCAATTTCAACCTGTTCACCCAATCGTTGATACTCCTGTACAGCTTGATCGTGATTGCGCTTTGGCACGCGCCGATCTACGGCTGGGCGCTGCTGGTTTCCGGTTGGGCGCGACGCGCGACGTTTCTCTGGGCCGTCCTACCCTTACTGGCCATTGCAGTTCTTGAGAAAATTGCGTTCGATACGACGCATTTTTTATCCGTCCTGAAATATCGTTTGTTCGGTGCCGGTGACACAGCTTTCGCTTTCCGACCACGACACGGCGTCGCAATCGATTCGCTGCTGCAACTAACACCAGGAAGATATCTGGCTACGCCCGGCCTCTGGATTGGACTGGCGTTCGCTGCGATTTTTATAGCTCTGGCCGTGCGACAACGCCGCTACCAGGGACCCATCTAGGAGCTGATACTTTCTAATCCCCCTAAAGTCACTGATAAGAAGACCGACAGGAAAGGACGTATGCATCCAAAAAAGAAAGCTGGCCGTATTGCCGGCGCAATCTACGCATCCATGGTGTTTGTGGGACCGTTCGGCCTCATCTACGTGCCTGCTAAACTAATCGTCCGCGGTGATGCCACGGCCACAGCGGCGAACGTACTGGCGCACCAGACATTATTCAGTTTCGGGATTATTGCCGACATGGCTGGCGTTGTGATTTTCATTTCGCTCGCTATCGCCCTCTATCATCTGCTCAGCAGCGTCAGTGCATCATGGGCCTTGCTTATGGTCGCGTTCGCGTCCGTTTCTGCTGCCGTCGGATTTATCGACACGCTGAACAACGTCGCAGCCCTGCATCTGTTTCGCGGCGGAGAATTTCTCTCTGTTTTCGATCAATCTCAGCGGAACTCGTTAGGCATGTTCTTTCTTCGCCTGCACAACCAGGGTATCTTCATGAACGAGCTGTTCTGGGGTCTGTGGCTCCTTCCATTTGGTCTTCTGGTCTATCGCTCCGGATTTTTGCCGCGCTGGATCGGAGTCTGGCTCGTTATCAACTGTTTCGCTTACATGGTTCTCAGTCCGGTAGGCTTGTTTTTTCCGGCTTACTACGGCACTGCATTTAAACTCGCCCAGCCTCTGTTATTTGGGGAACTGGCAATCATGCTATGGCTTCTAATCAAGGGCGCAAAAGACACATCGCTTTCGCCAGTCGCGGTGCAAATGAAGACCGCATGAACGGTATCGACGATTCACAACGTACGGCTGCCAGGATCGCGGGTTGCAGCGGCCTCGCGACTTTCGCAATCGTGATCATCGGCAACTATATCTTGTTAAATCCCCTGATCGTTGCCGGGAACGCTGTGGCAACGGCACAGAACATCGCAGCGCATCAAACTCAGGTCCGCATCGCGGCGGTTTGCTTCTTGACTTACAGCCTCGGGGTTCTTGTCCTTCTCAGCGCGCTCTACATAATTTTCCGACGGATAAATCACGGCCTGGCGCTCATCGGCGCGCTGTTTCGTCTCGTGTTCGCATTGTTATGGCTTCTTGCGCCGCTAAATCTCCTGGCCGCGATACGCCTGTTGAGCAACGCGAAATACTTGCAAGTGTTCGAGCCTGATCGATTGGATGCCCTGGTCAGGTTACATCTGGGTGCAAACTTCGATGCCTACTACATCGGTCTTCCATTCTTCGGATTAGCCGCCACCATTGGCGCCTGGCTATGGCTGAAATCAGGCTACATCCCTACACCTTTAGCTATCTTCGGGGTAATCGCCTCGGCGTGGTGCGTGGTTTGCGCTTTCATTTTTCTTATTTTCCCAACCTTCAACAAGACCGTTAACGACTACCTTTTCGACTCGCCGATGGCTCTCTTCGAACTGGCGGTAAGCTTTTGGCTTTTGTTCAAAGGTCTCGCGCCACCAAACAAAGCCGGCACAGTCATCCACGATCCGTCCTCGACCGGATCGGCTTCGACACGACTGCCTCTGTTTCTTTAGATGTTGAAACTGAAACACATTTTGAAATGGACTGCGGCGATCATTTTAGCCGCGGCAGGCCTGTGGATTTTCATTGCCTACTGGAGTTCTACTAACGACTGCCGTCGCAAAACGGGTCGCCCAGAAAATCCGATGAAGGCCATACGTTATTGCGAATACGGCCCGCCCGATGTGGTCAAGCTGGCAGAGATCGAACGACCGGTCCCGAATGACAACCAAGTCGTGATAAAAGTCCAAGCAGCTTCACTCAACGCCTTTGACATCTACGTGCTGCGCGGTTCATGGCTGGGTCGTTTAGTTTTCGGGTTGCGCAAACCAAGCGACACACGGCTGGGCCGCGATGTCGCTGGTGAGGTAATAGCTGTCGGCAAGAAGGTGACGCAATTCAAACAGGGCGACGAAGTGTTCGGTATCTGTCGTGGCTCTCTGGCTGAGTATGCATGTGCGTCCGAACGAGGGCTGGCCATGAAGCCATCGAGCGTTTCGTTTGAACAGGCGGCGTCCCTGCCATTGGCCGGCTTAACCGCATTGCAGGGGCTGCGCTACGGGAAAATTCAACCCGGGCATAAGGTGTTGATCAATGGCGCGTCGGGAGGCGTAGGGACCTTCGCGGTGCAGATTGCCAAAGCCTTTGGCGCAGAGGTTACAGCTGTTTGCAGCACAAGAAATGTCGATCTTGTCCGGTCGATTGGTGCCGACCATGCCATTGATTACACCAAGGAGGATTTTACCAGGAGCCCTCAGCGTTACGATGTGATCTTCGATAACGTCTGCAACCGTTCTTTCACCGAACGGCGCCGCGTCTTAGCTCCCAAAGGTATCTGTGTCCTGGCCGGCGTGGGCGGAGCCGGAATCAAAGGGAGCCAGGCTCTGGGGCGGATAGCCGGTACTTTCGCGGCGCAAGGATTGTCCTCATTCGGTGAACAAAAATTCGTCCAGTACATCACGAAGACAAGCAAAGACGATCTGATCACGCTCGGCGATCTGGCCCGCACCGGAACGCTCAAGCCGCTTATCGAGCGAACTTATACATTAAACGAAGCACCTGAAGGTCTCAGGTACCTCAATGAAGGACATGCCAGGGGAAAGTTAGTAATTACCCTAAACTAACAAGAAGGACTCCAAAATTATGAACATTGAGAAACACACGAAGCCGCGACGCAAGTTATGGAAGCGCATATTAACCTGGACGGTCAGCATCCTTGTTCTTGCGCTACTCCTTTGGGGCTTTATTGCCTACTGGACATCAACAAACGATTGCCAGCAGTACGCAACCCTTCCCGTCAACCCCGTGAAAGCCGTGGTGTACTGCAATTACGGTGTTCCAAACCTTAAACTCCAGGAAATTGAGAAGCCCAGTCCTGCAGACGACCAGCTCTTGGTAAGAGTTCACGCTGCTTCGGTCAACCCGCTCGATTGGCATTTCATTGAAGGTACTCCTTACATCGGCCGGTTTCTGTTTGGAATGGGAGCTCGTAAACCGAAAGTTACACGACTCGGCGTTGATTTTGCCGGAGTTGTCGAATCCATCGGTAAGAGCGTAACCAAATTCAAGCCGGGAGATGAAGTGTTCGGAGGGCGGACTGGTGCGTTCGCCGACTATGTGTGTGTGCGAGAGAGTCGCGCGGTTGCATTGAAACCAGCGAATATTTCATTCGAACAAGCGGCGTCTGTTCCCATTGCGGCTATCACCGCATTGCAGGCGCTCCGTGACAAAGGGCATGTGCAGGCCGGCCAGAATGTTTTGATCAATGGCGCATCCGGTGGCGTCGGCACGTTTGCCGTTCAGCTTGCCAAGTCGTACGGAGCACACGTAACCGGCGTCTGTAGCACTCGTAATCTCGATCTTGTCCGTTCACTTGGAGCAGAGCAGGTGATCGATTATACGAAGGAAGATTTCGCCCGAATGGGCCAGCGTTACGATCTTATTTTAGATAATGTCGGTACTCAGCCGTTATCCCACTTCAGAGAGGCGTTGACTCCCAATGGCATCTGCGTTTTGATTGGCGGTGGCGGACCAAACGACGGACGTTGGATCGGTCCAGTCACTCGACCATTGAAAGCGATGTTGTTGTCACCATTCGTTAGCCAGAAATTCGGCATGTTGCTTGCGGAACTAAATCATGACGACCTGGCTTATCTTGCTGGCCTTATGCAAAGCGGAAAGATGGAACCCGTGATCGACAGGACGTATAAATCGTTACGCGAAATACCTGATGCAATTCGTTACCTCGAACAAGGTCATGCGAGAGGTAAAGTAGTGGTTAGTGCGGACTAAACCAATCTGACGTATACGATTCCGCTCCCGCCAGTGACACCAGCCTGCAAAATGTCCTTGCGCTTCCCATGCAAGGGTAAACGATGAACAAAGCAATCGTGTCAGTTGCGGCTATCCTCCTCATCGCGCCCGTAGTTCAGGCTGCGCAACCAGACATTGATCCTTCTCATATCGATGTCTACGTCACACCATACTACGATTCGAAAGGTCCGGTTATCAACGTGGGTCGCTTTAGCTCGGGTCTGGCGTCAAGCAAAGAGACCGACTTTCTTACTGCGATTGCCCAGATGAAGAAAAGCTGGAATCAACTGACTTTTCCAGAGCTTTATGCGGGCGCGATTCGCCTGTACGATTTCGGTTATCGCAAAGAAGCTATTTATTGGTTCTATTCTGCTCAATATCGCGGCCGGCAGTTCGGTGTTCTTCTGGATCAGGCAAAAATGGGGACCATCGGGAGCCTCGGGTTCGAGTTGTTGCATGCCCAAAATGCCTTTTATCAGCTTGTAGGTCCTTACATCAACGGATACGCCTTTGGAGACACAGACGGGCTCGTTAAAATCGTCGAGAAGGTTCAGAAGGAGGGACGGCAGTTCCTTGATTTAGAGGCTCTTTATCCGGCTGTCAGATTTAGGGATAAAAGGGAATGGTCATCCGCCAACACCGAATTAGCTGATGGGATGGACGAGCTAATAACGATGTTACAGCGAAAAAAAGACGAGATAAAACGCCAGCGAATCGAACGAGGTATGGAAAAGAAGTTCTCGCCACTACCAAACAAGGAATTATCCACTCGCTAAGCCCAATTCCGTATCGCGAGCCCTCAGCAGTTTGCTCGTGTCCATTATCCGAAACACCGTGCGCCACGTGCAAAATTCGTGGGTCTGCTTTTACTTTAAATTTTTCCAAGTCGAGAAGCGTGTGCAAAAAGTGGAGAGATTCAAATGCCTAACCCCGCAGAAGCATATGAAAATTATATGGTGCCAGCTCTCTTTGCCCCCTGCGCGAGAGTCCTCATTGAGGCTGCCAGGCTGACGGCGGGTGAGAGCGTTCTGGACGTCGGTTGCGGAACCGGAGTCGTTTCTCGCCAGGTGGCGAAACAGCTTGGGGCCAGCAGCAGCGTAATGGGCATCGATGTTAGCCCGAACATGCTGGCGGTTGCTCGTGCTGCCGCGGAACGAGATGGGGTAACCGTCTCGTGGCGCCAGGCAAATGCGGAACACCTCCCCTTCCCAGACATGAGTTTTGATCTGGTGCTGTGCCAGTTCGCATTAATGTTCGTAACTCAAAAAGCTTTGTGTCTTGCCGAAATGCATCGGGTTGTAACCGGGCACGGCCGCGTTCTAATAAGCGTCTGGCAAAGTTTGGATCGGCACCCGTTTTACCAGACACTTCACAAAGTCATTCAGCAGCGGGTGGGAATGTCAGCGGTACAGGACATCTTTGCTTTGGGGGACGTGGAGCAACTGCGTCAACTTGTAATGGGAGCTGGATTTCGACGAGTAGACATTGCGCCATTTTCACTGACAGCACGTTTTCCGAATCCTGAAACCTTCATAGCCGGCGAAATCGAAGTCGATACTGCTGCAATTCCTTCCATGCAACACCTGGACGATCAGAGTCGACGAGAGATCGTCGCGGCCATAACATCAGACATGCAATCTTCTCTGGAGCAAGTCACGCACAACAACGAGGTCGTACTGCCATTTCATGGACAGATCGCCACAGCACGACCTTGACGTATCTTTTAATTATTGCGGTTACATCTGACGCCCGCATATGACTGATGGCAGCTACTGCACGTTCGCGATTATGCCTGCACTTTTTTTAGTGGTTTTGCTGCCGGATGTTATGTGGGCCAAGCGGATTGCCCCAGCAGAGGTAAAGCCTGTTATCCATGAAGGGGTACGATATTCTGCGCCAAACGATGACGGCCGTCGTGGCTACATTGTAGCCACGGATGTCCGAAGCAGTAAAAAGCTTTGGGACTTGACGGTATTTACAAATCAAATCGATCCAAAACGCGAGGAGGATGTTCAGTGGTTTTTTATTACCGCGCTGGGCATTCACGGGGACACGCTGGTCGTAAGGTCCGAGCGGGGCACGACCTACCAAATTAATTTACAGACAAAGGCAATCACTGAGTCCGAGTCTACGTGGTCTGCGGCGACTCATGTGACCACAAATTCGGCGGATATTCCCCCGGAAGTTGATGGAGCCATTAAGGACGGATCTCTCGCTAAAGAGTATGAGCTCTGCTACCGGCTGAACCCATTCTATCTTCGCGGCGACTTTACAGGCGATGGCAAACTTGATGTAGCTGCACTCATCAAACATCGCTCCTCCGGAAAAATCGGGATCGCGATCATCGATGGCGCGACAAAGAAAGCAACAATCCTCGGCGCGGGTACTTCTATTGGAAACGGCGGCGACGACTTCGAATGGATGGACTCTTGGAAAATCTATCCAAGAGATCAAATGGCTACACAGACGAGCGTCACGAAGTTTGATAGGGACGCGCTTTTTGTGAGTAAGACCGAGGCGGCTAGCGCGCTCCTTTACTGGAACGGCAGGCGCTACATCTGGTTACAGCAGGGCGATTAGCGGAATCGATAAACGAAATTCCAAGGATAGTAGCCGTCCGGACTTAAGATAACATGCCCGCCCGCATGATTCGCCGCGTTCACCTGAAAATACGCTGTGATATCTTCACGAAGATACCAGCCTCAATCAATGTTAGAGGCTTATACCACAAAAGCGCTGCCGCAATGCCGCCGGAGCGACGTCATTGTAAGGTTAGGTTCTCCCAATGAATCTGAATTGCGTTCCAAGCTGTCCCACAAGAACTCAATTCTTCGTACTGGTAATTAAAAGCTACGTTGCCTGAGGCATCTAACCCGACGAGTCCGGTATAAACAAATGGGCCCGCAAGCGTGTAATCGATGAGGTAGTTGCCCGGCGCATCTTCATAAACACTGCTACAAAAGGGACTATAAACGCTCGGGTCCGGATAATAATGCCAGGTCTCAGTCGCTTCAAAAGTCTTAAGATCAATCTGGTATTTACGAGGAGCGCTATAATCGCGTGTTTCGCCTGGCGGTTGCTGGAAATTGCTGCCCGCGCCATCGTCAAACAGAAGCAGTTGGTCGCCAGGCATCGACACTGCATGTTGTCCTATCGGCGGCAAGGTTCCCGGTGGTAAAGTCAAAGCAAACGTCCGGAGCGAAGGAAACTCATACCAATGCTTTGTCGGATCGCCGAGAATCCACTTGATGGTTCCGGAATCGTAATCCAACCCAATAACAAAATTTTCCCGGCTCGAAACGATGAGGGAATTATCTGAACTGCGGTAAGCGCAAGCGTTGTTGTGAAACCAATCATCGGGCGCTCGATACACGAATTCGCTCGGATCGTCGCCGCCCGCGATCATGGCAGCGCTGATGATGTCCGCGAGGTTCCATGCCCGGATTATGTTACCGTCGGCGTCGACTTCCAGATTCACGCTCTCGTTGTAATCGACGGTATCGACATCCAGGATCATTCCATCGCGGCCAGGATCAATATTGTGATGGAACCCCGTGACACCAATGCTGTTGTAGTCGGCCACCGGCGTGGTGACGCCATCGAACTCCGTGCGAAGAAGTGAACTGCCGGAGGTCACGTAGAACGCGTTGTCAAAGAGAGCGCAGTTCTGCGCTCCCACCCCTGCTGTGCCCACCCAACGGATCTCGGCATCGGTATCGATAATGATGGGAGTTGTCGGATCGGCGTAGTTTTTAAGAAGAATGAAATCGTAGCTTAGTTTGGTGCCCGGTAATCGCGGTTGTATAACGGTTGGATTCGAATAAGTACCTCCATCGTAGGTTGGCGTTGTGATGACAATGTCGAGCCTGGTATTCTGACGAAATCCAACGCTAAACCCAAAGTTGATTGTGACATGGTTTGCGCGGCCGGCGTACAGACCAAACACTGGCAAAGTCACAGTAGAATGCTGCTCGTCCAGATAACCTCGTGCTTCCAGGTAGGATCGCGTGTAACGGACGTTGACAGGCCGCGTAGCTGACTTGGTTTTCGGCTCAATCAAAAATCCTACCGATTCGAAGTGAGCGAGATCAATGACGTGGGCGTGAATGAAGGTGATAAATGGGGTCGGACCATCGAATACCTCCAGGCGGTCAACCATTTGCCGCTCCCTTGCCTGAGTCGAGAGCACGCACATGAGCGCGACGAGGGGAGCGATGCATCGCGCGTTCATGCCGCGTTTTGCCGACCGCCGCGAAGAAAGTCAAACCAAATCAACAATGGAACGCGCGTGATCACAAAAGAAAAACATCGTCGCGTCAGCTCTTAACGTTGCGACGGGCAATTAAAACGTAACCGGTCGCCTCCCCTTTCTTTTGCTCAATGGACTTCAACTGGTAGAACGTACCTGTTTGGAGCTGGGGCATGATAACTGCAGCTTTGTCGTTCGACGCTACAAGCGCATCGAGAGTTCCGGCATTCCATTCGGCAACAGCCTGAGCGGGTCGAATGTAGCGCGTTTTCCGACAATAAAGCAGGATGCCTTCGTCTTTTGTCGACACCACTTCGTAACGCCAATGACGCATTTCTGCTTCGTGACGAGCCTCTCGACCAAACGTAACTAACGCGTCTCGACGATCACGAATGCCGGTCGTCACCTTCCATGTTATGTAGCCGCCCGTGAACAGAACCGCGAATACCAACGCTATCGCAATCCAACGATCGAGACGCAGCGCAGCCGTAGACTTCCGCTGGCCAAACGCCCCTACTCTGCCATGCAGGCATGCGCCCAAAAGTAAACAAAGCGGTGGAATCACAGGGTAGATTCTATCGACGCGCTTGGAAGGGATTAGTGACATCAAGATTAAGCCACCGATGCTCCAGCAAAGCAGCCACAGAGTCGCTGCATCCATTTGGCGAGTCGCATCGGTAATCCTCCATCGACGCGATACCAGATCGAAAATTGCGATGGCGATCAGCAGAAGGCTCCACGGAGCAAATTTATGGATCAGATGCGGCAGATAAAAGTAGATCGGTTGAGGGCGATGGATTGTCTCGCCAAAACGTCCCAGGAACTCGCGCATGACCACTTCGTCAAAGAAGCCGGGCTGATACAAGATCCCACCAGCAACCCACACCAGGAAGACAGCGAGGGAGGCGATCCAAGGCCACAGGCCCGACCACGCATGGGTTGAAGCGCCAGACCCGTATCGCCGACGCCACATCTGAAACGCCAGTATCCCTGGGAGCAAAAAGGCGTAAGCAATCGGGCCTTTGATCAACATGGATGCCGTTAACAGCGCGAAAAGATAAACCCGGTCGCGCGGCGTCCATACTTCTTGCTTTTGAATCTTTTGCCAGATCAGAGAACCGATAAGAAAAATGACCAACGCCAGAGGCATGTCTGTGCGCACGAGCGTCGCCAGGCGCGGACTCAGCAAATTCAATCCAAAGGCGCTGAAGGCCACTAGACCGGCTATTGATCCGTAGGCGGAACTGGCGGCGCGAAACAACACAAGCGCCAACACAATTGCAGCCAGCAGCGATGGCAGGCGCCAGGCAACCTCCCATGACCTGGTCATTGTGAAGAGACCAGCTGACATCCATGCGATCAATGGCGGCTTCGTCGCCACGCGTTCGTGCGGTGTCTGTTGATAGAACCAGTGACCTTCCTTGATCATCTCAAAGGAAGTGAATGCTTGCTTCGCCTGATCGTAGTCATCGAGCTGCCATGGCAAATTTCCGATGACGAATAGCAGAGAGGTTATCGCGGCAACTACCCAAACAATGCGCGAGTTCTGTAGTGCGCTTGTTGTCGTGTCGAGCTGAGTGGAGACACCGCTCATGTGGATGTTCACGGGCTCACTCACTAGCGGGGGTTACTTTCGCTGAGTGATGTAAGGGAACGCCGCCATGGCCGGAATGAATGTCAGAAGCATGTAGGCTCACTGCGTTTTCACTCACGCCACAGTACAGCGCGCACTGGAGCACCATCGCCCCCGGCGATCTTTAACGGCAAGGCGGCGAAGTTGTAAATTCCGGGAGCGACATTGCTTAACTCCAGCGATTCGATAATCGCCACACCAGCCCGTGCCAGGGCGTGATGGTTCTGCAATGACTTCGAATCAATTTCATCTACAGACGGCAGATCCAAGCCGAGCAGTCTAACGCCGTTTTTCTGTAACCAGGCTGGAACATCGGCAGCAATCACGGGAATTTGGCTGGGAAACACGGTGGAATCACTCCATCGGCCGGTCCTTACAAGAACTCGTGAGGTAGCAGCGATTGCTTCAGCGGACGAACGAAGATCCTCGATGGTAATCAAGTGCTTTTCCTTCGACTCTAGAAAAGCCTGGGAAAGATCCACAACCGTCGCACGGCCCAGATAGGTTTGGGGTGATGTCTTCTCAATGGATTCGCCGTCAGTGTCGAAATGAAACGTGGCATCAGCATGCGTTCCGTTGTGCACGCTCATGCTAATCGCACTCAGGTTCACGCTCGCACCTTTGGCCTTTTCGCTCGTCACTCGCAAACGGTACGGCTCGTCACCAGGCCACTCTGCAAGATCATTCGAAAGCGTCCGCGAAATATCCCAGACTTTCATGGGGCGATTAATTAACTGGCACTTCTAATCTCTTCAATAATGGCCCGCGCGGCTCGTTCGCTCGCGCCCACATCCCCAAGTCGAGGAACGATTGCATTAAACTCGGAGATCATTCGGTCACGCGCACTGGCGTTTTCGATCAAAGGCTGTAAGGCTTCGGAAATGGCATTCGGTGTTGCCCGGTGCTGAATAAATTCCGGAACAACTTCCTTCTCTGCCAGCAAGTTTGGCATACCGAGGTATTTCACATTCACGACCAGTCGCGCTGCCAGATAAGTCAGCCATGCCACTTTGTAAATCAGCACAAATGGCAATCGGAAAAAGGCAGCTTCCAACGTGGCACTCCCTGACGCGACGATTCCCGTCCAGGCGCGCTGCATAATTTCCGCCGTCTGGCCGGTTTTAATTTCGATTGCTCGCCCATCTGGTGATCGCTGTAATCCATGGAGGATTTCTTCCATTTCGCGCGCCAGCTGCTCAGAAGCGGCGGCGACTTCAAAACGCAGATTTGAGTCGCGTTTTTGCAGCTCACGCGCGGTCTCCAGCATTACTGGAAAAATTTTTCGCACCTCGCGAGCGCGACTACCTGGGAAAATCCCGATCATACCCCGATCCCGTTTTGTGTCGATCACGCTGCTTTGCAATCGTTCCATCATGGGATGTCCCACGAATATGGCCCGCGACCCGGCTTGCTTGTAGAGATCCACTTCAAACGGAAAAATGCAGAGCACCAGATCGATGAAGTGGGACATTTTCTTAATCCGTCCGCGGTTCCAAGCCCACACCTGCGGACTGATGTAGTATATTATTTTCTGTTGCGGCGCTTGCCTTCGCAGTGCGCGCGCGAGCCGTAAATTGAATCCCGGGTAATCGATCAACACCACTGCGTCGGGTTTGTCCTTGCCAATTTCCTGCAGCGCTTCGTCAAATTGTTCACGGAAATATCCGTATTTCCTGAGCACCTCCCATAATCCAAGGACAGCCGCCTCCCCGATCCAGTTCTTAAATTTTCTGCTCTCACGCGCGCTCGCCTGCGCGGACTCGTTTGCCACCTCTTGCATCTGCGGGCCTCCCCGTCCGATGAAGTGAACTCCCCGGTCGCATTTGCGAAGAGCACGCATCAATGCCGCTCCGTGGTTGTCAGCACTCACTTCACCCGCGACGAAATAAATGGTCATTCCTCTGTGGTGGCAGTCGCCTCGACTGCAAAGTCAAAGCTTATGCGCGCGACACGCCTGCCTCTGCAGTCGAACCAGTAGATCGCAATCGCCTTACCCACCGGGTGAGATTCGCTTTGTTATTTCGACTGCCAGTTTTAGCGCCGCGGTAGCTTGAGAACCAGAAACGCGCGGCTCGCGTCCAGTGCTCGCGCATTCGATAAACGAAGCAAGCTGAAGTTTCAGCGGTTCCTCGCGCTCGATGTCTACTCTGTCACGTATGATGCGTCCCCCCACCCGTCGATAGATTTCGCCGCTTTGATTTTGATAGTCGAGCGAGAGGTATGCGTCTTCTTGAAAAATTCGAATTTTGCGGAGCCGCTCCGGGCTGATGCGGCTTGAGGTCACATTTGCCACGCAGCCATCTTCAAAATGCAACCGCGCATTGGCGATGTCTTCACTTCGGCTAAGGACTGGCACACCGACCGCATCGATGCTCCAGAGCGGCGAGCGCACGAAGTGCAAGATGACTTCCAGGTCGTGGATCATCAAATCAAGAACGACGCCAATATCGGTGCTGCGCTCTGAGTAAGGCGAAAGCCGATGCGCTTCAATGAACCTCGGGTGAGTCAAATTCGCTTCAAGTGCAGTTAAAACCGGATTGAACCGTTCGACGTGGCCGACTTGCAGGATGAGGCCGCTCCGCGTCGCCAGGTCTGCCAGCTCGGTAGCGTGCGCGGTATTATCGGTGATCGGTTTTTCCACCAGAACGTGTTTGCCTTTGGCAAGCAGGGTGCGCGCTACTTCGTAATGTGTATTTGTCGGCGTGGCAACGGAAGCAGCATCGACCATGTCGATAAATTCATCGAGGGACTTGGCGGGCGCGGCCCCAAACTTTCCACCGATGGTCCGGCTCCTGTACGCGTCTACATCATATACTGCGGTGAAATCCGCCGATGGAATTTCCGCATACAGCCGCGCATGGTTGCTACCAATGTGGCCAACCCCAACGACTCCGATGCGCAGGTTCTTCATTACTAATCGCAGTCGCCCCGAATGCTTTTGTGGTCAACGCGGAAAGCTACCAGGGCGAAAACTTCAGCTCGAACCTTTGCGTCATAGCTTAACTCTGGTTGTCCTTCACTGAGCCGTATTTTGCGAGGAACCATTCATAGGTCCGGGCAATCCCGTCCCGAAGTGGAATGGACGGCTTCCATCCAAGCTCGCGCAACCGGGTAACATCCAGAAGTTTCCGTGGTGTGCCGTCCGGTTTGCTGGGATCCCAGGCAAGTTCGCCCTTGAAACCCACCACATCGCAGATCAACTCGGCCAATTCGCGAATCGAAATGTCCCCGCCATATCCGATGTTGATGATTTCCGGCGAATCATATTGATCTAACAGCAACAAGCACGCCGATGCGAGGTCATCCACATGCAAAAATTCACGACGCGGCGCTCCGGATCCCCACACAATCAGTTTTCGCTCTTTCCGTGTCTTGGCTTCGTGCGCCTTCCGCAGGAGAGCCGCCAGCACATGCGACGTTTCCAAATCGAAATTATCGTTAGGGCCGTAAAGATTTGTCGGCATCACCGAGATGAAGTTGGCACCGTATTGCCTGGCGTAGGCCTGGCAAAGCTTGATCCCGGCAATTTTGGCAACGGCGTATGCTTCGTTGGTTGGATCCAGCGGTCCGGTCAACAACGCAATCTCCCGAACCGGTTGCGGCGCAAGCCTCGGATAAATACACGAGCTTCCCAGAAAGAGAAGTTTGCGCACACCGTTCTCATAGGCCGAACGAATGACGTTGTTCTGAATCCGTAAATTTTCGAGCAGAAACTCGACCGGATAATCGTTGTTCGCCTTGATTCCACCGACCTTTGCCGCGGCTAGGACGACTACACCTGGTCTCTCTGCGACAAAAAAATCTGCCACTGCTGATTCATCTTTGAGATCGAGTTTCGATCTGTCGCGAACAACCACGTTGGAGAAACCCTCCAGGTCGAGGCGGCGAACAAGCGCACTCCCGACCATGCCGCGGTGACCGGCAATATAAATCTTCTCGGATTTATCCAACATGAGCTTTTCAGCTGGCTAGCATTTTCTTTTTTCGTCAATAGCGCAATCCCGGCGTTAACTTCAACGGGTTCAATCCTCCCCGGCTCCGGCTTGCCGAAGACGGGCCACAGACGTAATGGTATTGGTCAGATGATCGCCAAAACGGAGCAGACTTTTCAATTTGATTCCATTGACGATGTCGTAAGCGACATTGCCAAGGGCCGCATTGTCATTGTGACCGACGATGCCGACCGCGAGAACGAAGGCGACCTGGTGATGGCTGCCGAAAAAGTGACGCCCGAGGCGATAAATTTCATGGCCACCCATGGACGGGGGTTGATTTGCGCGCCTATTTCAAACGAGCGCGCCGAACAACTGGGGTTGCAGCGGATGGTCGCCCAGAACCGCGAGAAACATAAGACCGATTTTACTGTTTCGGTGGACGCCGCGCGGGGGGTGACTACCGGCATCAGCGCCTACGATCGGGCCACAACTTTCCTGGCAATCGCGAACCCGAAATCGTCGCCTGACGATCTCAATCAACCAGGGCACGTCTTTCCGTTGCGCGCAAAGGACGGAGGCGTGTTAAGACGGGCCGGACATACCGAGGCGGCGGTTGATCTGGCGCGAATGGCCGGGCTACAACCGGCAGGCGTGCTTTGCGAGATCTTGCACGACGACGGCACCATGGCGCGACTGCCCGAGTTGATGGAATTCCGTAAGAAACACGGGCTTCGGATCTGCACAATTCAAAGCTTGATCGCGCACCGGCGCGTTCGCGAGAAATTGGTTGAGCTGGAGCAGATTGTGAAAATGCCGACTGAGTACGGGGATTTCGATTTGCATCTCTATCGTTCGAAGCTCGACGGCCAGCATCACCTGGCTCTGGTCAAAGGTAAAATAGACAAGTCGAAGCCGACGCTGGTCCGGGTCCATAGCCAATGTCTCACCGGGGACGTGTTTAGTTCGCGCAGGTGCGACTGCGGCAATCAATTGCATGCGGCGCTTCGACAAATCCAGGAAGAAGGCACCGGGGTCCTGGTTTATATGCGCCAGGAAGGACGTGGCATTGGGCTGGCGGCAAAAATTCACGCTTACAAGTTACAGGAAGAAGGGCTGGACACAGTCGAAGCAAACGCGAAACTCGGTTATCCCAGCGATCTGCGAGATTACGGACTCGGCGCGCAAATCCTTTTCGATCTCGGAGCCCGGCAGTTCCGTTTTCTCACTAACAATCCCAGGAAAGTTGTCGGCCTCGAAGGCTATGGGTTGGAAATGGTCGAGCAGGTGCCCATACGCTGCGAACCCAATCCGCACAACGCAAAATATCTCGAGACAAAAAAAACGAAGCTGGGGCATTTGCTGTGATTGCGGTTCGAGCATTGACGACTGCCGATTGAACGCATGTCGACTGACGCGCCGCCGCGCCCAGGACTCCAGAAGGGCAAGGGCAAACGCACATTCCAAATCGTCGCAAGCGAATTCAATGCGCAATACGTGCAGGGTCTTGTGGCTCATGCCTTCGACGAATTGCATGAGCTTGCACCCGGTGCGGCAATCTCCATTCATCGCGTGCCGGGTTCCTTTGAGATTCCTGTCGTCGTGCGCGAGTTGGCACGAGCCAATCAGGCCGACGCGATCATTGCTTGTGGCGTAATCATGCGCGGAGAAACAAACCACGCGAAAAACCTCAGCCGGTCTGTGACCGACGCGCTCCAGCGGATCGCGATTGAGTATGGTGTTCCTGTGATCAATGTGGTGCTCAGTTTCAATAACAAACGTCAAGCGCGGGATCGCTGTCTAAAGGATACTATCAATCGTGGCACCGAGGCCGCACGGGCCGCTGTACAAATCGCCAGCACGATGTCCAAACTTCGCGGGGATTAATTATGGGCAAACGTCGAAGAGCACGGGAAGCAGCGGTCCAATACCATTTCTGGCGCGACCTCCAGCGTGGCGAGGGACCCGAAAAGGTTGATGATTTTTGGGAATTCTGTCCTGCGACGCCGCGAGTGCGAGAATTTGCACAGCCTCTGATCGACGGAATGGTCGAGCATCTGCCGGAAATCGATGAGCGAATTCGACGCTATTGCGAGAACTACGAGTTTCGCCGTATCTCCGCAGTGGATCGCAATGTTCTCCGCCTCGCGATTTATGAAATGCTTTACCGCGACGACATACCCCCAGTCGTCTCGATCAATGAAGCGATTGAACTGGCAAAAACCTACGGAGGCGGCGAGTCCGGCCGTTTCGTCAATGGTATCCTCGATCGTGTAAGAAAAGATCTGGATCGTCCCGCGCGCGAACCGGTGGTGAAACGGGATTCCTGATTCGTTAAACCGTTACATCGTTCCGTCGATTCGCGAATCCTGAATTTCTATTTCCGAAATGAATTTCCTCCGATCGCTAGCTCAACATTTTGCAGGTAAACCCATCGACTGGGATGAACTCGAGGAATCGCTCATCCGCGCGGACCTCGGCGTTCCTATGACACTCCGCATCATTAAGACATTGCAGGAACGCGAGGCCTGGTCAGTCATGGGCATCACTGACGTTGTGAAGGTTGTTCGCCAGGAGATCTCACGCGTTCTACCAGCGGACTCGCCCCCCCTGCGGCCTTTGTCCGACAGGCCAAAGGTTGTTCTTCTGCTGGGCGTGAACGGAACCGGTAAGACAACATCGACCGCGAAACTGGCTCGATATCTTCAGAAAGATGGACAGAGCGTGTTACTGGCGGCGGCAGACACTTTTCGCGCGGCGGCGATTGAGCAACTTGGGATTTGGGCAACCAGGCTGGGCGTGGAAATTGTCAAAGGACAATACAACGCCGATCCGGCCGCGCTTTGTTATGAAGCGTATCAGTCCGCGAGTAGAAACAAGATTGACTTTCTGTTGTGCGACACGGCGGGCCGGATGCACACCAAGAAGAATCTCATGGCGGAACTCGAAAAGGTGAAACGCACTCTTTCCAAGCAGGACCCGGACGCACCGCATGAAAGCCTGCTCGTGGTGGATGCCACAACTGGCAGCAACGCTCTCAGCCAAGCGCGCGAATTTCAAAGTGCTATCGGAGTAACAGGTCTTGTTGTCACGAAGCTGGATGGAAGCGGCAAAGGCGGCGTTGTGGTCGCAATCCAGGACGAACTTGGAATTCCAACACGATTTGTCGGCACTGGTGAACAGTTGAATGATTTCGCTCCATTCCACGCTCGCGAATTTATTTCCAACATGTTGTAGCGGTGCAGGCGAGCGGTCTTGCCTGGAAGTGCAACGCACCCATCACCTCGGCGTCTGACATAAACGTCCTACATCTATTAGCGCATTTGTTGTGACCATGTTCTAGTTTGCGCACCGTAGTGAGCGAAGCAGTAAAAGAAGCAATCGTTCCAGAAGAACCCGTGCCTCCGGCCGTCGCGGGAGGTGTGCGCGGTTTCATTGCAAAGTTCACCGTGCTCAAGGGAGCTCAACGCGAGCTGTGGCTCACCTTTCTGATCAAGTTTCTGATCTTCACTGCCTATTCGGTCACGAACAAAACGATGGTGCTGTGGCTGTCGAAAGATCTCGGTTTCAGCGATCAAGCTGCGGGCGCACTGGTTGGCTGGGTTTGGGCACCAGCAATGACTGTCTTCACGTTGCTGGCAGGATCCGTCACAGACGCAATCGGCTTGCGCCGCACATTTTTTCTCGGCGTCGCTATTTGCACCGTTGCCCGGAGCGTCATGGTCGTTTCCACGATTCCGTGGTTAGCGCTTGCCTGTGGCGTTCTGCCCCTGGCAATAGGCGAAGCCCTCGGCACGCCTGTGCTGCTGGCCGCAACCCGGTGCTACTCTACAACGGCTCAACGCTCGATTTCATTCTCGATCATCTACTCAATCATGAATGTCGGCTACGTGGTCGCCGGTTACCTGTTCGATTACGTACGCCAATTGAACTTACATGTCAGCCTGTTTGGCTTTGAACCGAGCTCGTATCAGCAACTGTTCATTGTCAGCCTGATCTTTGAGATCGTGCTGTTTCCTGTAATTTATTTTATCCGCCGGAGAACAGAAGCAGCGGACGGTAAATCAGAGATCGCAGGATCGTCACCAGATCGCAGGACCGCTGCTTCCTTTTGGAGCGGTATCGGAACGACCGTGCGAAAAAGCGCGATTGACACGGCGCATCTTTTCAGGCGCCTCATCAGCCAGTCCGCATTTTATCGGCTCCTTGTTTTCTTCCTGTTCATCGGATTCATCAAGGCAATCTATTTACAAATGGACTATGTGTTTCCGAAGTTCGGCATTCGTGAGCTTGGGCTGTATGCGCCTGTTGGAAAAATTTCCGCGATCAACGCGTGGATCATTATCTTTCTGGCGCCCACCATAGGAGCCCTGACACAAAAATACGCAGCTTATCGGATGGTTGTGATTGGCGGAGCGATCTGCGCGGCCGGGGTATTCATCATGGCGCTGCCGACGCAATGGTTTCAGTCTGCCACTAACAGCACCATTGGACAGTGGCTCGGGCACGGTTATCTCGGCTTACAAGGCAACATTCATCCGTACTACATCATGTCTGCGTTATACCTGGCTGTGTTCTCCGTTGGAGAAGCTTTCTACTCGCCGAGGGTCTACGAATACGCCGCGGCGATTGCGCCGCCAGGACAGGAAGCTTCGTACGGCTCGCTGGCATATCTCCCATTCCTCGTTGGCAAAATTCTTGTAGGGACCGGTGGATGGTTGCTGGCCGCATTTGTTCCGGAACATGGCCCTCATCGTCCGGCAACCATGTGGCTTATCTTTGCTCTAGCTGCATCAGTTGCCCCGATAGGATTAATCGCGCTGCGCCGCTACATTCGCGTGCCTGAGGCAGGACGGCCCGATTAATCGGAAAATTGGCCTGGGCGTGAGACGAAATCCCAGCCATTTTGTGTTTAATTTACGAATTATTTAAGGAAACCGAGTCCAACGCGGCTCATTTGCCGTATATCATGTTGGAGGTACGTTAAAGTGTTAACCGCTACAGGGGTGACAGGTTGAGGGTATGAACAGCACGGAATTGCTGCGGCCGCATCATGGGTCGCATAAAACGGTTTGGTTGGGTCTGCTCGGCACAGTCGTTGTAATTGCAGGTTCGGTTTTCCTTGCTTATGCTCAAACGCAGAAGAAGGAAGCGCAGAAAATGAATCCAACGAAACAAGTGCCGGCTGAGGCTGAATTAAAGAGGCAATTGACCAAAGATCAGTATCACGTCACGCGCGAATGCGGGACGGAGACTCCCTTTCATAACGCATACTGGGACAATCACAGGGCGGGAATCTACGTGGATATTATCACTGGCGAACCATTGTTCAGTTCGCTTGATAAATTTGATAGCGGCACCGGTTGGCCGAGCTTTACCAAGCCGATAGCGCCTGACAATGTCGTTGAAAAGCGGGATCCATCTCATGGAATGGAACGCATTGAGGTTCGTGGAAAAATGAGCGATTCACACCTCGGTCACGTTTTCGATGACGGCCCCGCTCCCACCGGACAACGTTTTTGTGTGAACTCGGCGTCGCTGCGGTTTGTTCCGGTCGAAAAGCTGAAAGAAGAAGGGTACGGTCAGTATCTGTCGCTGTTTCAGCCACCACAAGGTCAGGCACAGCAGGCGCAAAGGGATTAGTCGGGAACCTATTCGCCATCTTACATCGCTGCCCTTTAAGGACAGGCACAGCAGTGTAACGACGCAACTACTGCGCCCGAATGCTTGGATCTTTACTCGCTCGGTCTCTGCCAATCTGACCTGTTCCATTGAGGCTTAAGCTCACGATGTCGCCGAGCTCGTGAACGCCGCCTCGAATGAGATCCTCGTGATGGCCTGACGCGGTGTGAACCGTCAAACCACGGGCGAGTCGCGCCCAAACAGCGGTTGGATCATATTCGAAAGCGCCTTGAACTGCAGCTTTGAAGTACACAACAGGGCCAGGGTACGGTTGAGGGCGATAGCGACGTTGTGCCCGGAAACCCGCCGCAGTCAAGCGGCGCGCATGTTCGTCGCGCGGAAGACCGGTAACGGCGTGGCGGCCGCGACGCTCGTTCACAAAGCGACGAAGGTTCCGCCGAAGATCGAGCGTTATCGCACGAGGCCATCTGAGCGGCAGCAGCAGAGCCTGCGCGATCCTCTCGCGCCCTTGGAGACAGGCCCAGTCCAAACGCGCGTCAATCAACCCGAGAAATTCGACGCGCTCACCTGCGTTTAGGAGCTGTCTGGCAATCTCAAGAACCACCGCGCCGCCAAGAGAAAAGCCGAGCAGCGAATAAGGCCCGCTTGGTTGAACGGCGCGGATCGAGGTGAAATGGATTTGGGCCATCGCCTCGACCCGGTCGAGCGGTTGCTCGCCATCCACGAGTCCACGGGAACGCAAACCGTAGATTGCCTGATTCGTTCTGATGTGTTGAGCCAATCGACGCAAACCGAGAGGTTCCCCGAACAGCCCGGGCGCGATGAACAACGGCCGCTGCGCGTTACCTGGTTTGAGCAATTCCAGCGAACCCCAGCTTTCTCCCCGGTCGTCACAAAGAAGAGAAGCAAGTGACGAGACGGTTGGGGCGTGCAGGATGGTCGAAAGCGGAAGCCGTCGCCCAAACCGGGAAGCTACCTGCTGAAACAGTGGAGCTGTGAGTAGCGAGGTGCCGCCGATTTGGAAAAAGTTGTCGTGCGGCCCGATTGGTGAGACGCCCAAGACTCGCTCCCAAATTCGAGTCAGTTCCTCTTCCAAGGTCGCGGCCGGGACATTGATAACGGAGGCTGCAGTTGTCCGCGCGTCATGTGAAGCGACGCGTGCGACAATCGCCTTGAGAGACATGGGATTTCGCAACGCGGTCAAGTTTGCAGCGTTATTGCCTTTCAACGCCTCGGTGGCGGCAAGCTCGGACCGCTTACCGTTGTATGTCACTGGGAGTTCGGGAACGTCGACAATCACGGCAGGGATGTGAGCCGGCGAGGCATACTGTGCCAGGGCCGCGCGGATGCGGGCGCGCAATCGCGGATCGAGCGCGTGGCCAGGATTCATGACTATGAGGAGCACCATTCGCGAATCGGTGACTGCACCGGGCGTGGGTTGCTCGACTACCATCGATTCCTGGATTTCGGGAAAAGACGCGAGTACGCGATAGATCTCCGCCGGCCCAATTCGGATTCCGCGAACGTTCAGGACGCCGTCGCTGCGGCCGTGCATGCGGGCTGTTCCGCGTGGAGTGATCTCTATCAAGTCCCCATGTGTCCAAACCCCGGGATTCTCGGAAAAATAGGCTCGATGAAACCGTTCGCCGCCAGGATCGCCGTAAATGCCAAGCGGACGAGACGGGAAAGGGTTCGCACAAATCAACTCTCCAACACAGCCATCGCGTCCCGGCGAAACGAGCGCGCGAACGTCCAAACCGAAACTGCGACATTGCGATTCGCCTGCGTACACGGGCAGGTTTGGGTTTCCGAGAACGAAACAACCGATGATATCTGTGCCGCCCGAAATCGATTGCAGAGGGACAGCGCCCACGTTGTCTCTGGCCCAATGATACTGGTCGTCGTAGAGAATCGCGCCGGTGGACATGATCGAGCGAAGCCGCTTCAGATCCAAGCCCAGCCGTCGCGGCGAATATCCTGCATTCTCGCACATGCGCAGAAATGCGGGACTTGTTCCGAACGCAGTCACTTGCTCCTCAGCGACGATTCTCCAAAGGTCGTCAGGGTCTGTGACAGCGCCGTCGTACAGAACTATTTCCGCACCGGTGGCAAGCGCCGAGAGCTGCCAATTCCACATCATCCATGCTGTCGAGGTATGGAAGAACATTTTGTCGCCACGGCGCAGATCTCCGTGCAAAATGTGCTCCTTCAAATGTTCGAGGAGCGTCCCGCCTGCGCTGTGAACGATGCAGCGTGGCGAGCCCATTGTGCCCGACGTAAACAGGATAAACAGCGGATGTTTAAATGGGTACCGAGTGCATTCACCAACCCGAGTTGAGAAGTTCGAAGCACGGCAGATGGGAATTCGGAACCCCGATGGAATCGAGCAGTCTTGCAGCACCACAATCGCTTTGAGTGACGGCAAGCGCTCAGCGAGGATCCGAAGTCGATCCGCCTCAAATCCGGGACTCTCCATCGAACTAACGATCAACACGCTCGGGTCGAGCTGCCCAAATCGGGTGAGCAGACCGGAAATCCCTATCTCCGGCGAAGCGCTTGAGAAAATAGCGCCCACCATTGTCGAACCGAGGCCCGCCACGACGGAGCCAGCGTCATTTCGAAGCACGCTGACGACGCGATCGCCTGCCTGCACCCCAAGGGTTTTCAACCCTCCAGCGAACTCGTCCACGCGCCTCCGAAGCTCTCCCCGATTCAATCGTTCGGTGAGGCCGCTCCTGTTAAATGATGCTATCGCTGGCAGCTGTAAATCCGTAGCCGTCTCGCAGGCTAGAAGGTTTTCGGCATAGCTGAGACGGAGATTTGGAAAAAAAGAAGCGGTCTCAACGTCATCGCTTGTGCAAATGGGAGAATCACCGCCCTCCCAACGCACTCCCGAAAACGCGAGGAACAACTGCCAGAAAAGCCGGAAATCCTCAATTGATAGCTTGTACAAATCGTCGCTATCACAGATCGGCCGGTTGATCTTTGCTTCACAAAAATGTACAAACGCAGTCAGCCGAGAGGCTGCGATTGCTTCCGCCGGCGGTGTAAACACTGGCACATTTGTGGCGGCGGTGGCCGCGGCGCGATCAGGCGCAATTCCTAACATAAATCCTGAAACTGGAACGCGGAGGACGTGAGCCGTCCGGCGGCTACGACGGTCGCCGTATAACCAGGCCACGGCTCGAACCTGAGATAGGTCCATTCGCATCCCTGAATTGTGGTGCAGTTGGCGTCTGCTCCCGACTTCCGTGATTCGGCGGGAAGCGCGAAGGCATCAAACGGAGTTAGAAGTCCGGTGCCAATGGCCTTTGTATAAGCTTCCTTGAACGTCCAGCATGCAAAGAAGGCGTCGAGCTTTTGATCACCGCGCAATTCTTCAATCCAGCTCGCCTCGCCCGGCATGAAGTACATGCTGGCAATTGCGTCCAAGTCACCAATCCATTGGCGACGTTCGACATCGATGCCGAGAACGCCTGCTTCAGCGATCGCGACCAGACACCGGTCTTTGCAATGCGAGACGCTGAATTCAACCGGGCATTCCGACGCGAGACGAAGCAGTTTGGGTTTTCCCAACGCGCCGACGCTCAGGACTACGTCACCACATCTCAGATGCGCGGAAAGCACTGCATGCAGCGGCTTTCTCTGGCAGAACGGGCCTTGAATTTTGAAAACACTCACAGGGAAAGGCGTCCCTAGGGGGCTATTGGCATTCATGGCGATCATTCCAGTCATGTCATCTTCCACTATAAATCGCGGCTAAAGATACACTTTCGCGCCCCTTTTCTGGTTACAGTAATGTTACCCTACGATCGATTATCGCGCACGGTGGCCCGGGTTTGCGGGCGCATGAACGGCAAACGTATCAAGCAGCAATACGACCTTATGCAAATGCTGACGGCTATCCCGATTAACTGTAGAATTTCCGATCCTTGCATTTGTTCCGGGGATTCGCCTTTGAACCGCGATTCTAAAGCGCTAACTTGTGAGAATGGTCATGACCAGGGACGATTTCGATTATGCAATTGAAAACACGCGCGTGATTGTCGCTCCCGAGCGACAAATCGCGACGTTTGGAAACACCAGCTTCAATTTTTATCTCATCTCGGAGCTGATGGATCGAGTGGATCAAGTGCGAGTTCGCAATGGGAAAATTCACGCTGAACGTCCGCAGATCCTTACACCGGAACATTATTGTCGGCTGTTGCTGGATGGCTTCGGGGAGAAAGCGGAGCGCTATGTCGATCAACTCCGTGAGCACGCGCGGAACATCGCGGTGCTTCGCTACGGATTTCAATTTCGCAAAACCGATCTGAACGAGGAGACGCTCCGTGATTCAATCGATGCAGTGATCAATCGAACTAAAAGTCACGTAAAGAACGCCAATGAACCGCTTAGCGCGGTGATCCAGGGTGTAGATGATGCCTGGGAAGTCTGCTTGTTGAAATTTACCATCGATCTGGTCGAACGCTCCTCCGGTGGTAACGTCGGAGATTTTCGAAGGCGCGGTTTGCTGTAACGGCTCGAGGCTGTCAGGCGCGACACCTTACAGATTTTGTTTGATAAATGCCCCGGCGTTATCAAGCGCACGGCGTCCGGGCTCGAGCTGAGCATTCCATAAAGGCCACGCGTGAATCATCCTGGGCCAGATCTCCAGAGTCACCCGAACATCAGCGGCACCAGCGACAGCAGCCAGACGAGTAGAGTCGTCCAGCAACGTCTCGTCGGAGCCCACTTGAATTAGTATCGGAGGAAAGCCCTTGAGATTCGCATAAAGCGGAGAGACGCGCGGGTCTTTTCGATCCATCTCCGTTGGCAGATAAGCGTCAGCTAATTCCATCAAATATTGCTTGTGAATGAGCGGATCCACGTCGGATTTACTCGAAAGCGTGGAGCCGGACATCGTGAGATCGGTCCATGGTGAAAGTAACCAGGCGCAACCTGGAAGTTGCTCGTGCGCATCGCGCAGCTGCTCGATCAGCGCCAATGTAAGGCCTGCCCCCGCGCTGTCTCCGCCGACCGCTATATGTGCAGCAGGGATGTTCTGGTCCCGGAGAAACCGCCATGCGGCGACCGCATCCTCGTACGCAGCTGGAAACGGATTCTCTGGCGCCAATCGATAGGCAATGGCCAGCGTCCGAACTCCAGCGGCTCGACCCGCCTCTGTCACCAGAAGGCGGTGACTGACAATTGAACCGGAGCAATACCCGCCCCCATGAAAGAACAGTAGAACGCGCGACGGATCGCTCCTCGGCACAATCGACCACTCTCCCGGCAGTCCATCCACGTCGGTATTGGTAGTCTTCACATCGTCGGCTACCGGCCAAATAGAACCTACGTCATCGAGGCGCTTTCGCCGCTGGGGCCAGCCCACAGGCCGTGGTTTTGAAGTTAAAAGCTGGCGTATGGCGTCGATCTCACTTTGGACCATGACTTCTTTAATAAGTGTCGCGTTAAAAAGTGCAAAAAGCCCAGACCGTTTCGCCTTCGTTCCGCTTGTCGGTAGCGTCTCAATTGCCCGTACTCGGATCTTTTAATTCCGATTGGGCGGCTGCGGAGCATCGCAGCTTTACGCAGCAATCAGTCATCAAACTTTCAGCTTTCTTCAGCTTGCGTGGCTTGTCATTCTGCGCGCTGCATCAGCAAGTGAAAAATTATCTCCAGCTTAATCTGAGTTTGCTTTACTGGATTTTGATTGCGCCGTTTACCGGCCAGTTTTTTAAAATCGGCCCGATTTTCAAGCAAATGGTGGCCATTGGTGTGCGCGCGACGCCGATGGTGGCCCTCACCGCATTTAGCGTAGGCGTGACGCTTGCCATGCAAGCTGCCCATTCTCTCGAGAGTCTCGGTGCGGAAATGTACATTCCCGACCTGGTGATGCTTACGCTGTTGCGCGAAATGGGACCGGTCCTGATCGCGGTCATCGTCATCGGCCGCAGCGGCTCTGCCGTAGCAGCAGAGCTTGGAACCATGAAAGTCTCTGAGGAAATCGAAGCTCTGGAAGTGATGGCGATTAATCCGGTTCAGTATCTGGTCGTGCCGCGGTTCCTGGCGATGATGGTGATGCTGCCGGCGCTCACTATCTTCGGAAATTACATTGGCATTCTCGGCGGCTGGGCAGTTTGTCGGTTCGCGCTCGATTTTAATACCGCGGGGTACGTTCTGCGCGCGCTCGAAAGCGCGGGCCCGTGGGATTTATATTCAGGGATGATCAAAAGCGTCGTGTTCGCATGGCTCGTAATCACGATCGCGTGCAATGCGGGCCTAAATGTCGAAGGCGGCGCGGAAGGCGTGGGTCAGGCCACGACAGCGTCTGTTGTCCAGGCTTTGCTGGCCATGTTGGTCATGAACGCTGTGTTGACTGGAGTTTTCTTTTTCAGCGCATGACTAAGAATGACGAAGCCCTGATGAGGGATGACGAAATAATGACAAAATCCCAAAGCAACAGTTGCGGCGCAGACGATGCGTTCTGGAATGAAGGGGCTGAGTCATTGGTTCGCGAAGAAGCAGAGGCACATCGCGTTTACGATCTTGAAGAGCGGACTGCTCGATTCGGCGAAGTTGTCATCGATTTCGCCAAAACGATTCCACACGACGCGATCACAAATCGTCTCATCAGCCAATTGGTCGGCGCAGCAACGAGTGTCGGGGGCCAATTATGTCGAAGCCGACGATGCAGTTTCAAAGAAGGATTTTTTGAAGAGCATAGGGACCTGCCGAAAAGAAGCGCGCGAAACAAAACACTTTCTTCGCATGATCGTCCGAGCTGTGCCGGAATTAAAATCGAACGCTCGTACACTCTGGCTGGAAGCCAAGGAGCTACATCTGATTTTCTCGAAGATTTGGAGAAGCGGCAAAAATGAGTGACGAAGGCCTGACTGGAATTGATGAAGCCAGGAGGTTTAGTGTTCGTACTTCGTCATTAATTCGGCATTCGTCATTCCTCATTCGTCATTTCGCCCATGCCCGCTGACGACACCATCATCCAAGTCGAAAATCTGGCTCGAAAATTCGGAGAGCGCACGGTCCTCGATCACATTTCTTTTAATGTTCACAGGGGTGAGACCGTCGTTATTATGGGCGGTAGCGGCTGTGGAAAGAGTACTTTGCTTCGGCACCTGATTGGCTCAATGAAACCGACTTCGGGTTGTGTGAAGCTTTTTGGCGAAGAAATCACGTCAATGAAGGAGCGCGAG
>DASREH010000114.1:0-9753 GCA_035652195.1 Candidatus Udaeobacter sp.
TTAATCCCAGCCGGTTCTCGCGGTTTTTGTATTGGAGAGGTATAGCTCCGTTAGTCCTTACGCGCCGTCGACCGAGGTTAATTCTTTAACGTCCCAAGCTGTAACAGAGGCGCGATGATGGATCAAACGCCACAGCTATACTAATGTAATGGAGTCGTCAGCCGTTACGCTGTAAGCCACTCACTCTATGCTTGTGCAGACTCACCGGTCGCAGGTTTTTCTGAGAGGCTTTGCAGGAGCGATGGCAATAAAGCCGCTAACCCTTGCTGGTGATCCTCAGTAGGATCCACCTTTCCCGCTGGAGTTAATTTATCAATGACCTTGGGCAGGTATTCAGCCAGGAACTGTGAAGCGAGATTTGGATCCACTCCCATCTTCGCTGCGATCGCGCGAATTTGATCTGACCCAAGCGCTTGTTGAATTTGGTTAGTCGAAACAGTTTGATTTTCGCCCATGCCAACCCAGGACGAGAATACATCCCCCTGACCATTCTGTGAAAATCTACTGGCCAATCCCTGCAACCCACCACTCTGAGCGAGAAGGCCACTAAGAGCACCTAGCAGCGGATTCGCATCACCGGTTCCAGACGTTTTTTGAGCGCCAGCAACTGCACTGAGCATCGAATCAAGTAATCCCATAACTTTTTGCTCCTTTCGTTTAGTTATTTTATCGAACGAACGTTGAAGAGGCACGATCGCCTAGGGAAAAGTATGACTCTCCAGCAAAACATAACAAGCCAATTCACAGACGAAATTTGGCCGGAACGGTCACGACGGTGCCGTCGATTTCAGTGCTTCGGCTGCGAATTTCCCCAAAGAAACGGGTGCAAGTTTCACTTTACCTGATCTGCATTAGTCGCCAGCTGATCAACAAAGCCCGCTATCGCTTTGAGAATTTCCTGATCGACGTCCTCTTGCGTCTTTCCTTGTGCGTGAAGCTGGCGTTTGGGCACACGCAGGGAATGATCCCCTCCGTCAACGACGTGTAGAACATTGCGCGTTTTCATTTCACGCCGTACCCGCTCCAGAAGATCCAAAGGGCAAAGTGCATCACGCGTGCCTTGAACAAAGAGAATTGGCGTGTTCAGGGCCCGCAAAATTTCATCGCGCAGTTTTGTCCGATCTCCCGTGGCGCAAAGCGGATACCCAAGGCACACCAAGGCATCAACGTTTTGTTCAAGGGAAAGGTGACATCCGATGCGGCCACCCATACTTTTGCCAATCAGAATTGTTGATTGGGCTGGATGTTTTTTTCTCGCCTCGTTCAGCGCTTCTCGATGCGCCGCGATAAGCTTTTGCAATGGATCGACGCGTCTTCGGCCTCCGCGCATATAGTCGTAATCAAAAGTTTCCACCGCGCCGATTTCTAACAAGCGGCGCTTCCAAATCTGCATCCAGGGATGAGAGGAAGGAGCGCCCGCACCAGGAGCGAGTAAGGTCAAGCGTTTTATCATGCACACCTGCCGCGACGACGACTGTCGCGAAGCAACGCATACCTGTCTATTGTACAGTTACAAGCGTACCGATCGGAATTTCGGAGAAGAATTTTCGGGCAGCTTCCTCGGGCAGCCGAATGCATCCGTGCGAGGCTGGATAATTCGGCACCACACCGGCGTGCATTCCAAAATCGAGGCAACTCAAACGCATGAAGTAAGGCATCTCTACATGGTAGATGCTGGATCGATGATTGCGCTCCTTGTTGGTAATCACGAACTGACCTTTTCGCGTGGTATAACCCTGGCGCCCAGTCGAACACTGCGTCCGATAAACCGGCACCCCGTTCCTGACTAAGGCAACCCGTTGTAAAGCGAGAGAGATTTCGACGCGTAACTGGTCGGGAGGCGGGCCACTACCAAGAAGAATTTGGGACGAACGCCAGTGGCCGGTCTCCGCCGCGATATCCAGCGCGGACATTTTATTTCGCCTCGTCAATTGATTCCGGCTGGCGCCTGCGGCAAGCAATGTGCGGAGGTAAGTTTCCCTGCCGAGCCCCGCTGCCAGCATCAGGACTGTCAGTCCTTTATCTCCTTCAACATAACTGCTGAAGGATTTAGACGGGAGCAACTCTAGGAAATCCTTATCACATCGGGATGGCAGCACAGTGTTCGGGTCAGCGCCGCAAGACACAAGCATATTGAACAGTGACGAATCATCCCCTGCAACGGCGTACGCGAGTAATGGCACACTTTTTCCTTCGGGGGTCGCAGGCGTCGCGTGTTTGCTGAACAGCAACCGGATCTGATTGGTGTCACTCACCGCCAAAGCTCCCTGAAGCGCGCGCCTGGTGCTGCTACGCCACTCCGACAGTACCGGTAAATGCTCCACAACGGACCTGACGATTTGTGGATTGCCGCCATCCAGCGCCATGCTCAATAAATCGCTGCCATCCTTGCACTGGGCATCCGCGTGAATGGCGGTCAACCGACCCAACAAGACCTGAAAAAGATCCAGGTTACCATGTTTGGCGGCAGCCATCAGGGGCGTAAATCCGTTCGCGTCGGCGACATCGACCAATGCGCCGGCGTCCATCAAGCGCTGCGCTGTCTTCCAATTCTGCTGTGACATCGCAATCAATAAAGGGGTCCGACTCTCCGCGTCACGTCCGTTGAGATCGACATGATCCATCAGGCACAATTCGATCAGCGAATCGCGCTGAGTCGTCACGGCACGAACAAGATCAGCAGGCGAAATGGAAATGTGCGCCGAAGGTTCCGGTCCAAGCGCTGTAGCCCAGAATAAGATTAAAAGGGCGAAGCCGGTCTCCAGGATGAATCGCCTCTTAAATCTGTGCTTGTGCAGGCTTGACGCGCGCATCGTACCGACCGTGTGTGGCACGGCAACAGGGTTCGGAACGACCTGGGAACCTACCTTCGAGCAAGCCGGTATTGGACGTATCCAGTTGAACGTTGCATGTTCTGCACTGTCCAAATTCCAACCGATGCGCTTATCCATTCTAACTCTGTGCGTTGCAGTCAGTACATCGTTTGCCGTTCAACCGGAGGCTGTCCCCACGCAAACTGTTCCTGCCGCGGTAGCTGAAGCTGGTAAGGATGTCGTTCATCAACTTAACAATGCTTTTGCGAAAGTGTTCGAAACCGTCGCTCCGAGCGTTGTCATTATAGAAGTCTCTAAGAAGAATGATATCACCGATGGTTCCCCGCTCGATGACTTGTTCTTTCAGGGCTCGCCGGACGACAACAATCCACGACGAAACCCCGGTACGCCGCGGGCAGTCCAAAGTGAAGGCTCCGGTTTTATCGTTCGAGCCGATGGTTACATATTCACAAACTTTCACGTCGTTGAAGGGGCCGATAAGATAGACGTAAAATTGAAGGACGGCCGCAATTTTCCGGCAAAAATCGTGGGCACCGATGAGAAGACTGACATAGCAGTCGTAAAAATCGATGCGAAAGATTTGCCGGTCGTTCAGCTTGGTGACAGCGACGCGGTTCGGGTAGGCCAATTTGCTTTCGCGATTGGCGCACCATTCAAGCTGGATTACACGTTCACCTACGGTGTGATCAGCGGCAAAGGCCGGAGCAAGTTGCTGCAGACGGGCGCATACTCGATCTCCGATTATTTGCAGACCGATGCCTCCATCAATCCTGGCAACAGCGGCGGCCCGCTTTGTGATATCGACGGCAAAGTCATCGGTATGAACACACTGATTAATGGAATGAATCGCGGGCTTGGCTTCGCAATCCCGAGTAACATGGCCAAAGAAATTGGCACTGAACTGATCGCCGGTCACAAAATTATGCGACCGTGGCTCGGCATTCGGATCGAGACGCTCGGCGACGACGCGGAGCTTCGTGATTTGTTTAAAGGCGCCGACAAGGGCGTGGTGGTGCGAACCATTGAAGCCGATGCGCCCGCTTCCAAGAGTGATCTGCGCCCGTTCGACGTAATCACCCATGTCGACGGAACGCCAGTCGAATCGGACTCACAGTTACAACACGAGATCTTAAAAAAGAAAATCGGCCAGAGCGTACAGCTGAGCGTTTGGCGTAAGGGGCAGACGATCAATGTCCCGGTTAAAACTGGCGAACTGCCCAATGAAATCGCGCAAGCATCAAATGCATTACCAGTTCAACCGCCGAAGCCGACGCAGGAAAACGTCGGCAAATTCGGTCTGCAAGTTCAGGAATTGACCAAAGAGGTGGCGGAGCGCCTTCACCTTCCAACTCAGCAAGGTGTGGTGGTGACCGGGGTCGAGGATAACAGTATCGCTGCAAGCCAGGACATTCAGCGCGAAGACGTCATCACTGAGGTGGATGGCAAGCCGGTCACCAATGTCCAGTCCTTCCGGGAGGCGTTAAAGAAAGCCGACCCGACACGTGGCGTCCTTCTCTATCTCGACCGGAAGGGCAGCAAAACGTTCGCGGTGCTGAAAGCCGGGGATTAGGTCTTTCGACTGCCAATCACGACCAGCGCAATCCCGCCAGCGAGACAAAGGCCGCTCGCGATCGGCGGGAAAGCGAAGCCGTGGCTTTCCTTGTGCGTGATCTCGACGGGACCAAGTTGCGCATCTTTCTTTTGCGTGGTCCAACCGAGACCGCCCCAGGCGAATCCGATGATGCCGAGGATGATGAGAATGATGCCGACTATGACGGCAGGTTTCATTGGTGCGAGCTTACAATGATCGTCTACCCTGGATCAAATTGATAATCAGCACCACAATCGCAAGCACGAGGAGGATGTGAATGAATCCACCTAACGTGTAGGAGCTGACCAGGCCAAGCAGCCACAGCACCAGTAAGATCACGAATATTGTCCAAAGCATAAGGTTCCTTTCGGTTAGTCACATGTTCCTTCGTAGGATGGGCTTCCGTTGCGCTTATGGAAACAAAAATTTCTGAACGTCCTGTTCGGAGGGTGCCACGCTATGGCGCCAATTTTTCCACCACTGCACGAAGGTTCCAATCGGCTGCCTCGAGTAGTCCCCGGGCAGACTCATAATCGGAACCTGCTAAATCAATCACGACTCGCACCGCGCGGTCGCGCAGCTTGGCACTGGTCGTATGCAGATCGATCATCAGATTGCTGTGCACCTTGCCCAACGCAACCATCGCTCCGGTGCTGATGATGTTCAGCGCAGCCTTGGTGGCAGTTCCTGCTTTCAATCTCGTGGAACCTGTTAACAATTCCGGACCTACAGCAAGTACGATTACCAAGTCGGCAAGCGTAGAAGCAGCGGTGGGGTTGCAAGTTAGCAAAATTACCTTTGCACCTAACGACCTCGCGTGAGAAAGCGCGCCCAAGACAAAAGGTGTTCGCCCACTGGCCGTGATACCTATCACGACATCCCCCTTTTTTATGGACCTTTCCCGCAGGGCCAACGCGCCGGCACTTGCCTCATCTTCCGCGCCTTCAACACTGCGATAAAGCGCAGTCGCCCCACCGGCAACGATTCCTTGCACGATGTCAGGCGACACACCAAAAGTCGGTGGAATTTCGCTTGCATCGAGGACACCGATTCGCCCGCTGCTGCCAGCACCCACATAAAACAAGCGACCATGCTTGCGAATCGATTCACTCACGATATCAATCGCTCTGGCGAGATCGCCAATTGCTCCACGCAACGCGTCTTGCACAAATTTTTCTTCCTCCACAAAAAGTTCGACCAATTGTACCGAGCTCAGCTTTTCCAGATTGTCTGAACGCGGATTGCGTTGTTCGGTGAGCGCCGCCGCCAGATCTTCGATTTCGTCCGGAGAAAGCTTCGCCTGAAAACCAACATGGTCTTCCTTTCCGGCTGCCAGCCAAGCAGCCCCAAACTCGGGAGGTCGCTCTGCAACTGTCACTCTCGCATCGGGCAGATTTTTTTTGAGTCTGCGTCGAAAAGCGTGTGTGTAGATCGAATCCCGGTAAAAGAGCCCGCCCATGAGTGCGACTTTCGGAGCGAGCAGATGAAGTCGACAGGCTACAGCCTCTGTGTATTCGCAAAGAGCCCGCGCACCTTCCTCGACAATCTCAATCACGCGGGCATCGCCACTGCCTGCGGCTTCAAACACGACCGGAGCGAGCATTGAAATCTCCATCTTGTCCGCTGTTTGCGCCCAGCGAACAAGTTCATCCAGGTTGTTCAACGAAAGAGCTTGCAGGATCCTCGCCGTGAACTGCATCTCGGCATGGTGCAGATCGTGTTCGCGTAAGATAAGGCGCAGCGCTTCGATGGAGATAAAATATCCGCCACCGGTGTCTCCCAAGATATGTCCCCAGCCACCGGCTCTCTCAATCCGGTCGCCTCGCCGGCCTGTCACCGAGGAGCCACTTCCAGCATTGACGACAATGCCGTCGGCATGATCCAGGGCTGCAGCCAAACCCGAATCACGATCGCTGCCAGTCACGATTTTTGCATTCGGCCAAATACCTCTACAAATCCTGGCAAGCGATTGGCGATCTTCCTCGGTACCGCAACCAGCAAGGAAAACTCCTGCGCGATCGATTTGTTTTGGCAACTCATTAAAAATTTCGCGTAAACGCTCCGGAGTGGTTAGGCGCAAATTAGACGGAGGCAGTCTACCCTGATCGAGAATTCTGAACTCAGTACCGGAATCGACCCCCGACTTCACCGCCTCTTCCACCAAAACCCAGGCGGTCTTTGTTCCACCTCCTTCGACGCCGAGGATACGCTCGACTGATTTCACGCTTTGTTACGTTTAGCTGTATTTGCAGAAAATTGAAAGGTGGATCGACTCGTCCCGAACAGGACGGGAGATACTGACGAATGCGTTCCAATGACAACTGATGAGCGCAATGTCTTCCATCTTTGCCGAGATTCCGCACGCTCGTATGATGCAATAATGTCCAAGTACGACGCCCAACTGGTCACCCGATTGGCACAACTGCGGGAGGAAATCCGGCGGCACGATCGTCTGTACTACGAAGAAGCTGCGCCGGTTATCAGTGACCGCGAATACGACCGGCTGTACAAGGAACTGGCCGACCTGGAGACGCAATTGCCCGACCTTATTACAGACGATTCACCGACTCAGCGCGTTGGGGGAACGCCTCTCAAAGCATTCGAGCAAGTGCCACATCTCGTGCCGATGCTTAGCCTCGACAACACGTACTCCGAAGCCGAGGTAGCGAATTTTTATGCCCGCATACAGCGTCTGTTGCCTGGCGAAAAGATCCCCGTAGTCATCGAGCCAAAAGTGGATGGCGTTGCTGTTTCGCTCATTTACGAAAATGGGCGGTTGCGCCAGGCTGCGACGCGGGGCGATGGCACCATCGGCGACGATATCACCCAGAATATCCGGACGATCCGTTCCGTGCCTGAACGACTGCGTGGCACCGCGCCCGAACTTTTGGAAGTGCGTGGCGAGGTCTATATGGATAAGGCCGGATTCGAAAAACTAAATGAGCAACGGCGAAAAGACGGGCTGCCGCCATTTGCAAACCCGAGAAACGCTGCCGCCGGCTCACTCAAGCAACTGGATCCGACGATAGTGGCAAAACGTCCCCTTGGCGTGGTGTTGTACGGAACCGGCCAGACCAAAGGTGTGGACGTCAATGTTCACTCGGAAATTTTCCCGTTGCTAAGGAAACTGGGGCTGCCAACGACGGAACGGTGCTGGGTAGCCAACTCGATCGACGAGGTTCTGGATGCGATTCACGAGTTAGACAGCATTCGTCGCCAGTTCGCTTATCAAACCGACGGCGCCGTAGTGAAAGTGAATTCATTTGCACAGCGGGAGCGTCTGGGGTTCACCGCAAAATCACCACGATGGGCGATTGCCTACAAATATGAGGCTGAACGCGTCGAGACGCGTCTCCGCGACATCGTGATCCAGGTGGGGCGTACAGGCATTCTTACGCCGGTGGCTATGCTGGAGCCGGTATTCGTTAGCGGAAGCACGGTTGGGCGCGCAACTCTGCATAACGAGGATGAGATCAAACGCAAGGACATCCGGATTGGCGATACAGTGGTCCTCGAGAAGGCTGGCGAAGTCATCCCGGCAGTGGTCGAAGTTGTTAAATCCAAGCGTCCGCCGGGAACAGAGCCGTTCGATTTTTCTAAACACATTCATGGCAAATGCCCGGTATGTGGCGGTCCAATCCGACGAGACCCGCAATTTGTAGCGTGGCGCTGCGAGAATCTTCAGTGCCCGGCACAAACCACACGGCGTATCGAATTTTTTGCGGCGCGCGGTGCTCTCGATATCGAAAGCGTCGGCGGCATCGTAGCGGACAAGATGGTCGAACGTGGACTGGTACGTGAACCGCTCGATTTGTTTGAGCTGAAGCCAGAACAACTGGCGCATTTGAATCTGGGAACAGACGAAGAGCCGCGTGTCTTCGGCGAGAAAAATGCGATCAAAGCGATCCGGGCTATCGACCGAGCTCGTACCCTGCCGCTTTCGCGATGGCTGTTTGCCCTCGCTATTCCCGACGTGGGAAAAACGACCGCGACCCAGCTCGCTCGTTTCCACGAAACCATTCAAGAGGTCGCCAATTCGCCCCTGCTTCACGATGTTTTGCAATACCACAAGAAGCGGACAGAAAAGAAAGACGCGCACGAAAATGCGGATCGACTCATCCAAGCCGGCTTCGCCAAGCCATCCACAAGCAAAGGGGAAAAAGGCCGTGGAGTTACGACGGAAGTCGGACCTGTAGTTGCACAAAGTGTGTTGGATTTTTTTGCCTCACCAGCCGGGAAGAAAACGCTGCGGCGCATGAAGGAGCTCGGCATCCAGCCCAAAGCCGAAAAAATCTCCGCAAAAAGAGCAGAAGAACTGCCGTTGGCCGGAAAAACATTTGTGCTGACCGGAACGTTGCCTTCGATGACGCGAGAAGAAGCCACCGAAAAAATCGAGGCGCACGGCGGCCACGTGACCGGCAGCGTGAGCAAGAAAACCGACTACGTCCTGGCAGGCGCGGAACCTGGCAGCAAACTTGAAAAAGCGAACGAACTTGGCGTCCGCGTCATCGACGAACGGGAATTTCGAGAGATGGTTTAACCACGAATTGCCCGGATATTTGTTGACTTGCTCTCTGGATTTGTAAGGCCTTTGTGTCAAACGCCAGCTCCATGGACCAGTTTCGAACTGATGGCAAGATCATTGGCGAAGGCGTCGTAGGGTTCTTGTCGCTCAGCAGTGAGATGGCAGGCACTTTTCGATCAAGTTCGATAAGACGAGACGACTCTCCTAATGCCAGTCGCACACCGCGTGGCACGGGCACTGCAATTGCTAAGGAAGGAACGAAGGGACTACGAGATTGAATACCTGGATGGCCAGTCCGTGAAATGCAGGGCGCAGCCGCTGCCGTCGGCGATCGACGCGCGTATTACCACTCCCGGTGCGAGTAGTAAGGGGCAAGCGTGCCGTTTGGTTTTGTTCCTATTGACTTGCGGTTGCCTTCTCAGCGAAAGGGGCGGATGCATTTGTCATGAGCAAGACCTATTACTTCCTGGAGGATTCGGTATGGGACCTCTCTGATATAATTTTACCTCTCACGGCAGTGTTGGACCGTACGCGCCGCGGACATAAACGTTGTTGTTCAGGTACCAGATCGCCGTCTGACCCGTACCGCGGTTAAACAGTGCATAATCTGGGTAGCCGTTGAGATCAAAATCGGCAGAGGTTACCAATTCCCAGCCACTGGGCAGTGTCGGGCCGTATGCGCCGCGGGCATAAACGTTGTTGTTCAGGTACCAGATCGCCGTCTGACCCGTACCGCGGTTAAACAGTGCATAATCTGGGTAGCCGTTGAGATCAAAATCGGCAGAGGTTACCAATTCCCAGCC
>DASREH010000115.1:0-6318 GCA_035652195.1 Candidatus Udaeobacter sp.
CATCATCGGCGGCAACAGCGGCAGCCCTGTGGTAAACAAGAACAACGAATTCGTCGGCATTATTTTCGACGGCAACATCCAGTCGCTAGTCCTGGATGGGATTTACACCGATACCCAGGCGCGCGCTGTGTCGGTGGATTCGGCGGCAATCACCGAAGCACTCCGCAAAGTCTACGACGCCCAATCACTGGTGGACGAATTGACCGGCGGGAAATAGGATCGGCCGTCTAACGCGAGAGCGATAAGCCATGGCACGGGCGGGAGCACGTTGAGCTCGCATCGCGATGGGGGCAGCCTGCTCGCGAATGCTTTCGGAGTTGGCTTCATTCAAAGGTTAGATGGTTTTGGAGTGTCACAACTTGCCATAGTAATCCGTGATATCGAAGTAGAGCGTATGTTTCTTCCCGTTGGGGGTCGTAAAGATCATGATGTCGAAGAAACGCTTACTGTGTTCGACTGACTTCACGCCAATAGAACGCCATCTGCCGAAGTACTTGGCTATGTAGTCATGCTGCGCATCAACCCCTGCGCGATCTGTCGGAGCCTTGACTACAATCGCTTTTGCAAATGAGGAGCCATCGCCGCCTGAAAGGGAAATAGGAGGTGTCGCCATCTGCAATCGCACTCCAACCGATGATCGCCGCTATCGCGAGAACTGTTCGTGCCATAAAGCGGGACAGCATCTAACGAGACAGAGATAAGCCACGGCAGGGTGTCGTGGCAAACACGCTGGAGTTGTATAAGAATGGGGACGTAGGCTTCATCGATTGGTTAGACCTATCATGTGGCGCAGCCTTAGAATGCAACGGCAAGTCAATTCTGCTGAAGCTCTCTAGCTCCCAAGTATATCGATGGAAGCTGACGATGTATAAAGGATAGGCCGTCGATCGCGCTGGATCGAAAAACTCGACGACGTATATCGGCACCTCCGGGTGCAACTCAGGAATGTGGACATCTGCAAACGCTTTAATCCGCCACCGTGGTGAAACGGCAATGCCGCGCCTGTGAAACTCCGCGAGCGCAAGTGGTATGGCCCGATCTCGCGTAAGAGCAACGAATCCATACCGGGGCTCAGCGCAGCTAACGGTCAGAAGCGCGATGGCAGCCGTAATACCGGGCTTCATGAGGCCTAACGAGAACAAGATGAGCGACCGCTACCAACAGCGAGTATGACTCGAAGCGAAAATGGTTTGATTATCTGAAATGTAAACATGCGGCGGGTAGCGGTTCGCTCCATCGCCTGGTTAGGCGGTTGATGGTGCATGTGAAAGCAATGTATCGATTTCTTTCCGTAGCGTCTCGTCAAAGTTTTCCCGGGTGACGTCCTGGCGGTGAGGAGAAAACGGACTCTCTTGAAGATCTTCGCGCGCAAAGCGCAGGAGATAGAATGGATATAAATCCCGCCGATACTCGGTATCGATGCAAAGCTGACAAAGCTCATTGAGAAACTTCTCCTGCGTAACGACACCCGCGAGGTAGTCGCGTGCGAGTCCCTGAGCGTACAGTGCAATCGCGGCCTGAGGTGATGGTGCGTTAAGGCCCAACTCGCGAGATGTGCGATCGAACAGATCCTCAAGCTCGCCTTGGCCCTCGGTGCCCGAAACGCCCGCGAGCTGTCGCAAATGTGGCGTGTCGACTCCGCGGACCAGTTGCTCAGTCGCCCAGTCGGCGAGCTCGCTCCCAAGCCGCTTCTGCAGACTTCGCCTGATGAGAAGCTGTTCAGTCGTGGGAGCGCTCACCGCCTAACGAGAATTAGACCTGAATTTCAGGTCTAAGCCGTTCACAACTGCTTCAGCAGCATTTTCCAGCGCGCCCAGGCTTCGTCGCGGGCTTTTTTGTCGCCTTCGCGAACTTGAGGATTGGATGGATCGCCCAAGCGCATGAAACCGTGTCCCGCACCTTTGTAAATCACGGGCTCGTATTTTTTGCCGGCAGCTTTCATGAGTTCTTCTGCTTTGGGAATCGTGGCATTCACGCGTTCGTCGTTTTCACCGTAGAACCCGTAAACGGGGCACTGAATATTTGCGACCTTTGAGGCTTCGTCAGGCGCGGTGCCGTAGAACGAGTACACGGCCTTCAGCTTGGGATTTTCGTTCGCGTAAGCAAATGCTACTCCCCCGCCCCAGCAAAATCCGCAGATTGCTACCGTGCCGTTACACGACGGAATTTTTGTCATTGCATACTCCGCGGCTGCATCCAGATCGGCTTTCACCTGTTCCTCTGATAACGCGGAGATGGCTTTGCGCGCCCCATCTACGTCTTCGAATTTTTGGCCGTTAAGCAGATCAGGGAGGATGGCGATCACACCGGCCTCGGCCAGCTCGTCACACAAGCTGCGGACCCAATCGGTGACCCCAAAAATCTCGTGAACAACAAGCACGGCCGGCGCCTTCTCCTTCCGCTCCGGGTAAACGATAAACGCCTTAATCGTTCGCGAGCCTGATTTAATATCGACCCACTCGCCGTGTCGTGGCGAGTTGTTCAGGCGCTCCTTACCAAAATCTTTGACCATCTCCGCAGCGAACACCGAAAGGGAAATGAACGCCAGCGCAGAAACAACGGCTTTTATCATCGTGCGAGTTTTCGCGAATTTACGGAGTAGCCGGGGCATGCGTCATGGAGCGGTCGCGGTCCGGGGTCTTCTTAAGCAAAGCATCAACGCTCCATCGGCCCGGCCCATAAAAGATCGCAAAGAAAAAGAACCAGCAATAAAAGACCGCTGACTCGCCTTTATTCACAATGGGAAACAAATGATTCGGCGCGTGTACCATGAAATAGGCCACCGCCATTTCACCGGCTGCGATGAAAGCAGCAATCCGGGTGAGAAATCCAAACGCGATGAGAAACCCGCAGACCAGCTCGATGACTGCGCCGGTCCAACCGAGCATGTCTGTCGGGGCACCATGACCGCCAGGCGGAAACCCGAGGATCTTTTGTCCTCCATGGCACGCGAACATGAGACCGATGACAAGTCGCGAGATACAATAAACCGGATCTGCAAAACGATTAAGAGCGTTCATAGCCGCTCAAGCTGATCGATTTCTAGCTTTCATGTCAAGTCCGTTGGCAATTGTGTAGCCACGGCCCTGTGGGCCGTTTGCCAAAAGTTTTGTTGCTGGAAAAACCGGCCACAGGCCGGTGGCTACAGTTAAGCTGCCTTCTTTGCAGGCCGCTTCTGTTTCCCGCGCGATTTCGCTCTCGCTGTTTTCTTCCCGCCGCTTTGCTCGAGGCTCTTTTGCAAAACGGAGACTAAATCGATCACCTTGGTTGGCTTTGGCGCTTTCCTCGGTTTTTCTTCAATCTCTTTGCCGCCAGCTTCCACTTTCTCTTCGATCACTTCCATGAGCGCTTCTTTGTAGTCGTCCTTGTATTTTTCCGGATCCCACTTGGAGGTCATGCTGTCGATGAGCGATTTGGCCATGTTCATCTCGCGCTTACCGATGTCAGTCTTTTTTGGCACATTTAATTTGTCAGGGTCCGCCAGTTCATCGGCGAAATGCATCAATTCTAGTACAAGCGCGCCGTCCTCCGGTTTTACGCCGGCCAAATATTGACGCGTTTTGATCACGACCTTGGCGATGCCAACCTTGTTGCTGTCCTTTAACGCGTCGCGCAACAGAGCGTATGCTTTGTCGCCTCCTTTTTGTGGCTCCAAATAGTATGGTTTGTAAAAAAACATTGGATCAATCTCGTCCTGATCGACGAAATCTTTGATGTCCACTGTTTGAGTGGCTTCCAAATCAACACGCTCGAAGTCTTCATCCTTCAACACGACGTATTTTCCCTTTTCGTACTCGTAACCCTTCACGATCTCGTCCCAGGGAACTTCCTTGCCGTCCTTTTCGGCAACTCGCTTGTAATTTACGGGACTCAGATCGCTTTTGCGTAGCAGGCGAAACTTGAGCTCTTCGCGTCGCGTCGCCGGGTATAAAGCGATGGGAATGTTAACCAGGCCGAAACTGATGCTGCCTTTCCAGATTGCGCGGGCCATACTTATCTATTTCGCACGTCAGTGCTTAAGCGGCGGTCTCTAACCGTCGTCGCTCGACTACGCCGCCAGCTCGAGTTTTTGGCGTGAAATACCGCGTAGTTCAAAAAGACGAATCAACGTCTCTTCGATCAAGTTATTCGGACATGACGCACCGGCAGTGATACCGATCACAGCCGGGCCGTTCGGCAACCAAAAATGAGAAACGACCTCGCGTTTCTCGTGCAGATTGTAGTGCTTGATCTCCGTGGCCGACACCAACCGCGAAGCGTTAAGGACAAAGTAAGTCGGTAACTTCTCCTCGCCCATTTCCGCGAGATGGGACGTGTTCGAACTATTGTATCCTCCCACAACCAGTAGCAGGTCCATGGGCACGTCCAGCAATTCGCGCAACGCATCCTGCCGCTCTTGTGTGGCGCCGCAGATCGTATCGAAGAACCGGAAATTCTTCGCTGCAAGCTCGGGCCCATCCCGATCAATGATGGCCCGCCGCACGCGCCGCTGAACTTCTTCCGTCTCGCCGCGAAGCATGGTGGTTTGATTGGCTACGCCCACGGTTTGCAGATGCACATCCGGATCGAACCCGGGTGAATGCGCGCCCTTGAATTTTTCGAGGAACGCATGCTTGTCGCCACCGTGCCGGATATAATCGCAAACGTAATCGGTATCCTCGAGGGTGAGCACGACAACATAGTGTCCGCTTCCATCGCCGAGCGCGCGTGAGCTGGTCGCCTTGGTTTCCTCGTGCTCGGCTTTGCCGTGAATAATGGAAGTCGCAGACTCGCTGGCGTATTTGCGAACTCGCTTCCAGACGCTCATCACGTCTCCACACGTGGTATCGACGATCTGGCAACCGCGATCTTTGATTTGTCGTTGAATGGACAATTCAGTGCCGAAAGCAGGTACGATCACCACGTCTTCCGGCCCAAGATCCGAAATGTCCGCCTCCTTGTTTTTACCGGTGAGATTTTTTATGCCTAACGAGGCGATTTGATGATTCACCTCCGGATTGTGAATAATTTCTCCCACGATAAAGAGCCGGCGATCTTTGAAGACTTTTCGCGCGGCATAGGCCAGGTCGATTGCCCGCTCGACCCCATAGCAAAATCCAAACTGTTTCGCCAGCCGCACAGTGGTGTCGCCTGCGGAAATCGTCCCGCCCGCCCGGCGAACTTTTTCGACAATATCGCTTCGATAATGCGACTCGACCTGTTGCTGGACCGCAGCCATCACGTCGGGCGTACGAAGATTCACCTTCTCCCGCGCTGTGGTGCCGCTGGAAATAAGGTTGGTGCTCATGATTCCGTCAACCTAACCCGAAGGCGGCCGGTTTTCCAATAGTCGGCAAAGGCCGGAAATGGCCTATCTGCTGGACGATCACTGGTCCACCAGCAGCGGACCGGGAGGATCTTTGAACCAACTGGGAGACATCAACTGAGAACGCGGCGGATCCGGGTCGCGGCTCTGATCGAGCTTGCGAACCAGATTCCCATATTTCTGGTCCTCGGGAAGCGAACTCTCGATCTCCACTGGTGTACCGATCTGAACCAGGGCGAAGAGCCGGGCAGCCGCTTCGCGATGGAGGCGCACACAGCCATGCGTGTGCGGCACGGGCCAGACAAACCCTTCGTGAAATCCATACGCAGGAGCAAACTCGCACCAGTAAGCCATGGGATAACCCCGATCCGGCTCGCTCTGGCGGCGGCGCTCCTTTTGTTTGCTATAAATCTTGAAGTGACCATGCGGCGTCGGAGCGCCAGGCTTGCCCACGTTGGCCTGGACAGCCATCAACACTCGGTCTCCTTCCATCACAAAAAGGTTTTGTGTCGAAGTCGAGAGCTTCACTTTCACTTTGGAAGGATCGTGCGGCCGATACGCCGTAACGTGGTAGGACCCGCTGCTTACCTGGCCAGTTTGACAACCGGTCACAAGCAGAAGTGAACCACCAGCACAGAGCAAGAGTAGTCGGGAGATATGTCGCATACGAGCATACTGGATAAGATCGGCTGGATTTTTGTCAACCCGGACCGCGGCACGCATCAAGCTGCAAGGCACTTTCTTTGCCTGCCCGGAATCACCGAGCCCGGTCGGCAGGTTCACCGCTAAAGATTGTCAGGAAAGCGACTTCGATCGCGAGCGCTTCATGAATGTTGCGATCCAGGTGGTCACGCAATTCTTCAACCGAACGGATGCGTCGCAGAATTTCGACACTGGTAAACCGACCGGCCAGTGCGGCTGTTTCTGCCGCGGCCCGGGGCAGACTCTGTTGCGTCACTTGATTGCGCGATCGCAGAACGTCGGACCACCAGATTAACAAGATCTCAATCAAA
>DASREH010000116.1:0-17228 GCA_035652195.1 Candidatus Udaeobacter sp.
GCCGTTCCGTCCGGGTTGCTGACTTCCATCACCAGTTCAAGCGTGCCGGCCGGTACAGTGGCAGTTATTGGTTGTTCGAAGATAGTCCCCGATTGATCGGGGATATTGATCGGTCCCGAAGTGGCGATCAGATTCGACTGCCAATCACCTCCAGGGAATGGCGCGCCGTTGTTGGCATAAAGATTAACCGTAACCTCCTGCCCGGTCCCCGTTCCAGAGGTTGCCTGCTCAATTCCAAAGCTCACCGACGTGATGTCGTACTCCGCGCCGCCAGTAAAGGTAGCCATGTCGAACGCCCTCCAGTACTCGTTGTCGGTTGTCGTAACACCGTTATCACTCGAGCACGCCACGGAATTCCCCGATGTAATCGTCTGACTCGTTGATTCAGTAATGGTCGGAGGACAGCTGCCGCCAGGTGTTGGTGTTGGCGACGGGCCACCGGTGGAACCCATAATGGCCACCGTGATGCGCTCATTAGGGGTGGCGATGCCAGTTGGCCCGTTGGCTTCGACAGCCAGCACCACTTCGCCGAAAGCGACAGCGGAGTTTAGGTTTGTATTTGGCGTCGCGGTGATCGTCAGTTCCTGCGTTTCGCCTAGACCGCCGGTAAAGCTGAAGCTCGATGGCTGAACATCGATCGTGAATCCAGGTGTAATTGCAGTGCCAGTCGCAGTCCAACTCGTGGCAGAAGTGAGGGTGTTGCGCACGGTGCGCGTCCAAGTGCAGCTAGGCGTGCACTCCATGTTGCGAACGTGCGGAAGATTGAGAGTTTTAGGATCTCCGCCAGTATTTGGATTGGCATCGAGATAATGTTGAGTGGTCTCGTCCATCACCAAACCGGCAAGCGCGGCTTTGCTCAGATCAATCCGACCGTTGCCGACGTCATCCGCGTCCCATGGAGTTGTTCCATCTTCCTTGGTGCCGCCATTGAACGAAGTCATCATCATGGCCGATTTAACCTCGGAGACTGTCCAGTCGGGGTGAACCGCCCGGATTAGCGCGGCCGAGCCAGAGTTATGTGGGCAGGACATCGATGTGCCGCTGATGTTGCCGTAGCCTCCCAGGTTAATCGGGATAGCGGCATATATGTTTACACCAGGACCGGTGATGTCCGGTTTTTGGATGTCTTGGAACGGCGCTGGGACAGGACCGCGCAAACTAAAATCAGCCAGCACGTCGCCTTGAACGGAAACGGTTCCTTGAGGATCGAAGTCGACGGTTGAGTTGCTCGGATTGGCATCTACAAACGCTGCCAAGGCATCGCCGAGGGTTTGATCGCCAATGCTGTAAGCGGGAACATTGGGTTGCCCGGTAGTGTCCATATTTAGCGTTCCAGACTGATTGTTCCGAATCAGGACAAACGCGGCATTTCCCTGATTGACCGCATTGGTGATCTTTTCAGTGAATGTACAGTTCCCGCGGCGGATCAACGCGACTGCGCCTTGGAAGAAGTTGGCCGGGAACGGCGGTTGTCCATTGCAGCCCTCGAAGTCGATGTCCTGGCCGGTGAAATGCCGGATTGGAAAGTCGCTCAGCGCAGGGCTGTCGGGTGAGGCGCTGCCTTTGCTCAGGGGAATATTCTGGGTTTCAGGCGGAGGACTTCCCGGCCCCGTAGCCGATAATATCGAAGCAAACTCCTGGTCCTTGGTGGATGCGGCCACCGTCAGCACCCAGGGCCCGAGGTGATTGACCTGGCCAACTGGATCGGGAACACCGGCGCTGGTGTTGCCAGCTGATGCCGCGACCAGCACGCCGGAATCCACGACGTCGAGGAAGCTTCGGTCAGTATCGTTCCATGGACTGTCTCCTCCGGAGATGGAAAAACTCAGCAACTTACAGTCGCCATGGATTAGCACGCTATCGATGCCAGCTTCGATGTCTGCGTCCGCGCAATTGTTCGTCTGGCAAACTCTGTATGCGCGAACACTGGCGCAGGGTGCGACACCGGAGATCTGCAAGAAAGGCGGAGGAGTGGCATCAGTGCCTACGGTATTTCCGGCGGCCTCGCTGGAGGTATGAGTGCCATGATCGACGTGGTCTGTCGGATCAGGACCATTACACAATCCATTTGGATCTGTACTCGAACAATCCAGCGCGCTCAGCAGCTTATCTGGTTCGGTCGTGCCATGACCGCATTCCGGATCGTTGGCAAAGGAGGGATGGGTCGGATCGATGCCTGTATCCAGCATGGCAACGATGATGCCTTCACCTTTCGTACCAACACCGCCCGGCACAGCAGTGCCGTCCCAAATCTGATTGGCGCCTATGAACTCCGGACTGCGAAACGTCGTTGTGTGATACATGCGTTCGCGTTCCACTGACTTGATCCCCGGCAATCCGCGAACAGTCTGTGCTTCTTCAGGGGTAAGACGTGCCGCGATACCGCTGTGCGTCACTAAAAAATAATGAGACACATTCAGTTCGTGACCAAGCGCTCGATTCATTGCTTGAATGTGCCCGGCCTGTTCTCTCATGACCGCGGAGCGCAGCGTCTGCGCTTGTGGCGAATTCATTTGAAGATGTTGCCCGGGCGCGCGCGTTACTCTCTGTGAGATGCCTTTCTCAGCGAATCGGATCATGTAACGAAATCGCCCCTGGTTGTCGGCTGGCGTATATTCGAGGTCGCGCCGGCTCTGAGCGTGTGAGAGAGAGTGCGAGGATTTGGGTGGGCTGATGGATTTGCCGCCCGAGCGTTGCGCGGTTTGTTTTGATTGGTGCGACGCATTTGACATGGTCCCGAGCCCCGCGATCGCAAGGCAGACGCCAGAGAGGAGGATGGCCAGACCCATCAAAAAGCGAAGATTAAGGAATGCGGATTGTGAACCGGATTTCTTTTTCATAGTTTATGATGATTTAGGATTAGTGGTGAAAGAGTCGATGATTACAAATTTGTCATTACGAAGACAAGACAATTTTTGAAGTATTTTTAGATAAACCCATTCAGATTTCCTGCTTTATTGAGCGCGGAGCTCGTGAATGAAGAGGAACAATCGAGCAACTTAATCGCCCGCCATTGCGTGGCGCTCTGAAACGCCATTTTTAGCATCAAACGACTGAATCACTCGTGAATTGGCGACACCCTTTGCACTAATAGGTGATATGCCATTTTGCCTTGGAAAGTCAGTACGAACTTCTCGGGGGCTGAGTGAATTGAGAGTCAAAACAGGTACTTCCGGATCTTTGAAGTTTATCACGGTGGACTCCACGCTACGTAACATTTGGAGAAATATTTCGACTGTCAGGCGGCGATAGCTCCCGGTTCCCGGACGTGAAAACCTGCGGTAAGCTTCGGCAACAGTTATCTTCCCACCTGCTTCGCGTACCATACGAGCTAAAGTAAGGTCAAAATGCCCCACCGGGTCGTAACTGCGTCGCAGTCGGTGGTTCGTTTCTGGCCAACATGGAATCGTGTTATCCAGAGCTGCGATAAGCCGTACATACGCCTGCATCGACAATTGAAAGCTGCTGAAATTATCTACCATTGTTCCGCGCGACGAGTAACCGACCGAACCGATCCACTTCTCCAGCAATTGGGGAGTTACCGGACAGACAGCGGTCAGACATCGCCATTTCAATACTTCAAGCAGGCGCGGGATTCGGGGTCCCCAAATTTTTCTCAGATTATCAAGCGTATTTACAAGCACCTTGTGGATCCTGGCACGTGTCAGGCCATACTGTCGCCCGATTTCCGCGTAGCTGAGCCAGATGAGGTCTGCGCCCGAACTGGAGCCTTTGCCTGCTTGTGCGCCAATTCTGGCAAGCAGGAATTGTCTTTCCCGAAGCGGCAACTTTGCTACGCCTTGCTCTAGCAAACGCAATAAATCGGACGCCACCGTCGCCTCTTCGATCTGCGCGACGTCAAATTCCCCAAGAACTGCGCGCTCAATTAGCTGTTGGATTTCGCTAATCGTGCTCCAGCCACAGGCTTTGCATTGCAGCAATTCGAAAGCGCTGCGGCCGTTAAAGTCCCCCAGGTTCCGGGCACCCATGGAGCGCACCACATTGGCCAGTCGTTTGGATATCGGCAGCTCGCTTAAAGCGAGATGGCAGACCGAGCCCGGCATGGTAAATCTTGCCGCATCTTCGTGCGTCCTTGGAATCGTCCGTTCGTTCTTGCTTGCAGTGCAGGCGTGGGAAGCAGGCACATCGTTGCGTCGAACAGGATGGTCACATGGCTTCCCGTTTCGGAATCGTGCGCGACGCGCAAGTAAATCCAGTTCATACAGGGTCTTCGGACCACAGTTCTTTTCCCATGCGAAATCAACGACCTTGCGGCCATGGAGATCTCCGAGCACACGGATCCCGAACCGTGTCAAAAGACTGGTAAGCCGCGCGGACGTTTGCCACGCGTGCAGTGGTTGATTGTGAAGCGGCGACGGAATCTCGATCGCCTTCGAAAAAGAATGAAGAGCTAATGCTGGCATGACTCGGTCACTTTCTTGCTGGTTGGGCGATCATTACAAAATTGTAATGATTGGCAAGACAAATTTTGGGCAGCGAGGGAGTGGGTCTGCGCAGGCAGTTCTTACGTGTTTAACTGCCGAGCGAGACGCTGAGCAATAAGCTTCGCCTATTGGCGATAAAGAAAGGAATCAAATGAAAACAAAAAACCTGTTGTTAACTGCCGTAGTCAGCGTCGGTCTTGCTACCAGCCTGACCGCGCAAGCAAAAGAGCAACCCGGAGAAATGGTGCAGGTGAAAGCGCCTCCTGCCTCCGTTCAACAAACCATTAATCAAAAGGCGGCGGGCGGAGAGATCGTTAGTGTGAAACGGGAAGACGACCCCAATGGTCGGTGGAACTACGAAGTGGTTGTTCGATCGCAGGGGAAAGAATGGGGTTTCGAGGTTGATCCGAACGGAAAGTTGCTCAAGACGCACGGCGAGAAAAAATAGGCGAGACCCCGCGCGAGCGGCGGCCGACATTCGGAGATGAATCAGCGCAAGCTGAACCAGGGGTGGTTACGGTCTCTTGGGAAACGTGAGGCTGACCGTCGTGCCGCGGCCAACCTGGCTTTGAATGCTTGCAGTGCCGCCGTGAAGATCGACGATCGACTTTACTAAAGCCAGCCCCAGGCCCGCTCCGTCAGATCCGCGGGATGGCTCGGCGCGGTAAAATCGGTCGAACACTCGCGGCAAGTGTTCAGCTGCTACTCCGGAGCCATTGTCGCTAACCGCAATCTCCAAATTATTGGGATGCTCAGCGAGCGCAATCTGGATTGAACCGTTCTCGGGAGTAAACCGAAGTGCGTTGTCGACGAGATTGCCCACGGCGCGTTCGAACAACGCGGGGTCGGCAGAAATTTGTCCCTGGCCGCTGCAATTGATCGTTATGTGGCGATCTTCCGCGATGGTCTCATAGAACGCCGCAATTTTCTCGACTGCCGCCCGCGCGTCGAAGCGTACCCGCTCTACTGGCTCGGTTGCTGCATCAGCACGCGCCACGAAAAGCAAGTTGTCTACGATTCCGGAAAGGCGTTCGCATTCGCCGATCGTGGATTCGATCGTTTCCCGATATTCAGCCGCGCTGCGGTCGCGCGACAGAGCAACCTGCGCTTCGCCCAGCATGTTCGCGATGGGAGTTCGCAATTCGTGTGCAAGATCCGCGGAGAATTGGGACAGGCGCGTAAAGGAATCGTCAAGCCGCTTGAGCATTTCGTCGAAAGCGATTGCCAGCGGCTGCAATTCACGTGGCCAGTTGGCGGGAGCAATACGCTCGTTCAGGTGAGTCGGGCCGATGCGCTCCAGAGAATGCTTCATTTGTTCCAAGGGGCGCAATCCACGACGGGTGACGGGAATTGCAATCAGAATAGAGGCCAGAATGCTCCCCGAAAGAACGGCAAGCACCAAAATACCAAACTTCTTTTCGACCTGTTTATCGCTGGAACGGTCTTGAGCGACCTGGATTCTAAACTGCTGTCCATCCACAAGCGCATCTCTTGTAGTTAATGCGAACAACCTCCCGCCAACGAGATGTTCAGCTGGTGCAGTACTTTCTCGTGAAGTGACCGGTGGAAAAATGTCAGCCGGCAACAATGCTTCCATGCCGGCTGTTTGTCCCAGAGGTTTGCCGGCTGGATCCAATATCCGCACCATGAATGGAGCGCGTTGCCTGTTGCCTACTGCCTCAATCTCGGCAGCGATGGCGTTGAAGCCGCCGCGTTGCTCGAACCTCATTTGCAATCCATCAACTTTATCGGCGAGCACCGCATTATCTTCCGCGAATGCGTGCCGCACAACGATCCAGTAAAAAACGCCGAGTCCACACGCCAGCAAAAGGGCAGCTGCCAGCGTAAAAAGAAGGATGAGCTGGGAAGCGATGGAGCGCGGTTCAGGGCGCTTTGAGAACATAACCCATGCCGCGGATCGTATGGACCAGTTTGGTTTCAAACGGGTCGTCTACTTTTGCCCTCAGGCGGCGGACGACCACGTCAACTACGTTGGTGTCGGTTTTGAATCCTATGTTCCAAACGTGCTCTGCGATTTCGTCTCGCGACACCACCTGGCCCGATGAATGCGCCAGATGCGCAAGGAGGAGAAATTCCTTGGGCGTAAGATTAAGGGGAATACCACCGCGTTCGGCGCGTTGATGACGCGTATCGATTTCCAAGTCATCAATCCGCAACTTGTCACGACGTCCCGGCGTCCTCCTTAAAAGCGAACGCACCCGTGCCAGCAATTCCGAAAAGGCGAACGGTTTCACCACGTAATCATCGGCGCCAAGCTCAAGTCCTCTTACGCGATCACGTACACTGTCGCGCGCTGTCAAAAAAATGACCGGAGTCTGGGACTTGGAGGCTCGTAATTCTTCAACGAGAGCCCAGCCGTCTTTTTTAGGAAGCATGATATCGACAATAAGCAGATCGAATCTGCTGGCCCGCGCTGCAGTCAATCCAGCTTCGCCATCGAGAGCAAGATCAACGGCGAAACCTGCTTCTTGCAGGCCTTTTGCCAAAAAAGCCGCCGTCTTCTTTTCGTCCTCGATTACCAGAATTCGCATGAGCGTGTAATCTTACTTATGCACTCACTTTCGAGACGAATCAGCATGAGCGAGAGCAGCAGGCTGGGCAAGACAAGAGAACATCCCAATCAGGAGACAGATCTTTCTCGACCAGGCGGCAGCGCGATCACAAGCCCTGCAATCAGAAATGTGGTCGCAGCAGAAAACAAACAGTAACGGCAGTAGGCATGCAGTAGAAACGCCTGGACGTACAGGAGCCAAAGCGTCCCGAGGAACATCGCACCGGCGGTAGGAATGAGAAATGTTCGCGCACGCGTATATCCGAACGCCGCGAATGTAGCGAAAGTAAATGCGCAGAAATATGCCAGTACACCAAATAGTGCCACCGGAACTCCTCCGATCCGCGCGTACGGACTCCCCAGAACCTTGGAACAATCGGGCGAACCGCCACAGCCCAGCGTCTCACCTGTGAGCGCTTGCACCGAGAGGTAGGTTGCATCCGCCAGTCCGGCCAGCGACACAATCGCGGCAACGACATAAATGATCGTGCGAAATCGCGACACGGTCATATTTGAGATTTCTTTTCCAGCGCGGCATTGATCACGGCACGAATACCTTCCGGGTTTTTGTCTTTTTGCTCCAATGGCTGGTTGTTGATAAACAACGTTGGAGTGGTTTGAATGCCAAGAGACTCGCCGCGCAAGCGATCAGCTTCGACTCGGGCCTTGGCGTGCTCGCTGTCCATGTCTGCTTTGAATTTGTTGACGTCGAGTCCAATCGTTGCCGCGTAAGATTCAAATAGCTCGCGAACATTTGGAGCCGTACTCCAGTTATCCTGTTCCTTGTACAGAACATCGTGCATCTCCCAAAACCGGCCCTGCATCCCTGCCGCTTCCGCGGCCAGCGCCGCCTCTGCAGCATGCTCGTGCATTTTCAGTGGAAAATTGCGAAAGACTACGCGTAAACGCGAGTCGTACTCTTTCTCGAGCTGCCCCGCGAATGCGGCGAACATGCCGCAGGGCGGACATTGAAAATCGCCATATTCTTCGAGCGTCACTGGGGCGTTCGGGTTACCACGAACATGCGGTGATTCCGGACCGCTTTTTGCGGAGAGTGTTTTATCCTCCGGAATGGGTAAAACATGCGGCCGCTTCGCCCGGTAGAGCAGTGCGCCGCTGCCGACCGTGGCAAGGGCGACTACTACGACAATGACGAAAGGCAAGTAACGCTTCATAGAATACAGCGGAGAGCGAAAAGTTCGGCGCAACCAATCGGTCGTCAAGTGCGCTTCGAACGCGATCACGGAACGTCGTCATTGCCCGCTCGGCAAGGCAAAGGTAAAATTGTTCATGGGATTCCGAACGCTTGGATTTATCTGCGGACTACTTCTTATGGGAGGTCTCGTTTCTGCTGAACAAACGCCTTCGGCAACAGGAAGCGGGATCGAGGGCGTAATTTCAATCAGCCCGATTAAGGCCGGTCCAGTGCGGGCCGATGCTCCGGTTTCCAAGCCACTGCCGAACGCCACTTTCGCGGTGGAAAATCAAAGCGGCGAAGTCGCATCGTTCACAACTGACAACGAAGGGCGTTTTCGCGTCGCCTTGCCGCCGGGGCATTACAAAGTATCGCTCAAAGGGCGCACCAGCAGCATCGGCCGATACGGTCCGTTTGAGGCGGAGGTTACAGCAGGCCGGATGACAAAAGTGGAGTGGCAATGCGACTCAGGCATTCGTTAGCGCTGCTTGCTTGAGAGGCGCCCCCGGTTGGCGCGTCGCGGTTTCCGTCCGACAAAACGGCCGCGAGTTGGTTTGCCAACCTAAATGAATCGTAATTCTACTGCTACTCTGGAGGCATCGGCCGTGGTGGTGGAGTCGGACGCGGCCTCGGTGGCGGTACGGTGCGAGGTGTCGGAGTTGGGCGCGGCGTTGTGGTTGGTGTCGCCGTAGATGTGGGAGTGGGGGTGATTATTGGTGTGGGGCTGGGCGTAGCGGTCGGCGTTGGAGTTGGGCTGCCTGCTCCTCCCGAAGGCGCCTGGATCGCTACCAGCATAGGCGGTCCTGTTTTGAAAAACTCAACCGTCGCGTTCGTCGCCTGGGGCGGTTGATCGGCATCAAACCGGAAATTGTATAATGTGCCCCAGCGAATCGCATTCGCGTTTTGATTTTGTGCGAAAGTCTCGCAGCTCCATGTGAGAGAATTTGCTGCCTGAGTTGGCGTCCATGGAGCGTTGCTGTATCCCTCGTTGTTGAAAGTACCGTCGTTTGCCCAGCCGGGATGCTGAGGCGGTGCGTGAAATCCGATATTCGTAATGTTCACACCGGCCCCGATTGGGACGCTAAAGGATTGGATCGAGCGATCCAGGTTTTGATTAAACACCGCATATTCGTAGTGCCACACTCCCGCCGACGGGTTCGTAACCTTGTATCCCATGAACCAGATTCCATCGTTACCCGGGTCGGGCTCGATTCGATTGACTGTTGCGGCTGTCCAGGCCCTGATCGCCGGCTGCATTCGCGCGGTTTCTCCATCAGGGCTAAAGCTGAAACTTGTGGTGCCGCTCACTATATATTTACGGTACGAAGCATTGTTATACATGTTGCACTCGCCGGGGTGAGATTGGCACCAGGCGAATTCGTGCGGGGTCACGTATTGCGCTTCAGCAAAATAGCTGGCGCCTGTATTCAGCGTGGTGTTCAGGTCATCGACCTCCACGATAATTCGGTGCGAAACGCCATCATGATTGTGGCCGCCGTGCTCGTCCGCGGTCGGTGGAAAGTCACCGGTAAACGGATTGACCCACGCTCGCGAACCGATCTGGCTTTGATCGCCGTTGAGATTTGCAGAGTACGGATCGGAGCATCCGGGACAAAGATGGCTGCCCGTCTGACAGCCACTCGTGTTACATGTTCCGCAAACGGAATCTTCCAACGCAAAGAATGCATGTTTTAACCAGGACTGACCGATCTGTTCAAAGCGCTCGGTATTGTCGGCGCCTCCAGCCATTCGATAGAGGTTCTGCGGGATGACTGGATGATCTGTGTTTGGCAACGCTAACCAATCCAGTGGTTGATCGCCGTTGTTACATGACGTCGTAGCTACAGCCAGACCTACCTGCGTCCCGGCGCTTCCTTCTTCTTCCAGGTTCGGCAGATCTCCAACAATGACATCAGGGCCGTGCGCTGCCGTGGGCACTTGCGCGCCCGCTGCACCGCGCAGGGGCGGCATCGCGACTTCCTGAAGTTGGCCATTGGCAAACTCCCTGATTTCGAGGGGCTGCATTGCGGCGCCGACAGAGATCGCTCCGACGATTGTTCCTGCATCTGAAGGTCGTCCGAGAGCCTTCGCAAACTCGGGGGATAGCGCAAGCTTTCCACCGCCGATGGTGAATGATTGCGCCGCCGCGTCGTAAAGGTACTGCTGTCCCTCAACTCTGAAAAACGTGAAGCCGGTTTTCGCGTCGCGCACGGCCAGGTCGAATTGTTCGCTTGAAGGGCGCCTTTCGATTGTGAGCTGGCGGAACGATGCGGCCAGCAACGGAGGCAAATTTGTGGAATCCGTCTGGGCGAGTTGGTTGTCCCCAACAGCAGGAACTAGCGCCATCGATCCTTGTTCGGGGCCTCGCAAAAGATCATTGAATACGAGAATGCTGAAAAACGAATTGCCCCCTACGTCAAATTGCCACGCGTCAAATGCGGGAGCCACAGAGCGAATGCCATTCAGACGATTAAGGTCAAGCGCCATCACGGCGGTTCCGCTCTCCACGATCATCTTTTGGAGAATTCCGCTGATCTCTGTTGAGTTGTCGGGCGTTTGGTGGTTTGAGGCAGCAGGGCTGGAACCCGCGTCGAACGTGCCGATAAAAATGAAAGGAAGAACAAAGGCAGCGGTCAGAGCTTTCTTAAACATGGTTTTGAATGAGGATTAGCGTTCGAGATACGTGGAGCAAAGAGGTGCAATATGTCTCATGCGCGTTTCGGTCAAGTAAAGGAAATCTTCGGAGAGTTTGGTAACAATCCCTTTGGAATAAAACTGTGGTGGCAGCCGTGCCGCCTGCGCATCGTCGGCGATGCAGGCGACACGCCTGCCACCACAAGGGCTGGCATGGCGTATCTTTCTGAGTAAATTCGCCAACCTCGTGAAAACCGGATGCCTTAGCCGAGAACCAACGATTAACGCCGCTTTAAACAGCGGTTCTGAGGTTACCCGAGCAGCATCTCAGGTTTCAAAGATCGGAATTCGCAAGTCGAAGAACAGCCGCTGGCGAGCCACGGCGCTGATCCTGCTCAATCTGCTTATGATTGCGCACATCATTCAGTGGCGGGTCATGGGCAAGACAGTGTCGCCCATCGAACCCTCAGAGACGATGTACACGCTGCAAAATGGATTCATCAACGCTGGATTCATCTTTTTTACCCTGGCAATCCTGGCCACTCTCATTTTCGGACGTTACGTCTGCGGCTGGGGATGCCATATCCTCGCGCTACAGGATTTTTGTGGATGGCTGTTGAAGAAGATGGGCCTTCACCCCAAACCATTTCGGTCGCGGTTGTTGGTGTATGTCCCGATCATCGGCGCTTTGTACATGTTTGTATGGCCCGTCGTTTATCGAATGTTTTCGGCGCCTCACGAGCCGCTTATTCCAAAATTCACCAATCATCTGGTGACCACGAATTTTTGGCAGACGTTTCCCACTGTGGCGGTGGCGATCCCGTTTCTGTTCGTTTGCGGGTTCATGACGGTCTATTTTTTGGGGCAAAAAGGCTTTTGTACATACGCCTGTCCTTACGGCGGATTTTTTGGGCTGGCCGATAAATTTTCGCCCGGAAAGATCCGGGTTACGCCCGCATGCAATCAATGCGGTCATTGCACTGCGACCTGCACTTCAAACGTTCTGGTGCACGCCGAAGTGAAACAATACGGAATGGTTGTCGACCCGGGCTGCATGAAATGCATGGATTGCGTGAGCGTCTGCCCGACAAACGCGTTGTATTTCGGATTCGGCAAACCATCGATCCTGGTTCCCAAGTCGGACGCAATCAGGAGAAATTATTCTTTAACCTGGCCGGAAGAAATCGCCGGAGTAATCGTATTTTTCGGAAGCTTCCTCGCTGTTCGCGGCGTTTATGCGCTGGTCCCATTCCTGATGGCGCTTGGTTGTGCCACGATCACGACCTTTCTCGTTTTAAAAACGTGGCGATTGTTTCGCACAAATGAATTGTCCTTTTACCGTTTTAGTTTGAAGTCTGCGGGCAAAATTCGGAAAGCAGGCTGGGCCTTTGCGATGTTTGCCTTTATTTGGGTTGGTTTGAATGCTCACAGCGGCTGGATCCGTTACCATGAAGTCATCGGCAACAGCGCCTTCAGAAAAGTCCAGTTGCCGGACGAGCTCGCTCTGGCCGAGGTCAATCCGGCTCGCTGGCTTAGCCCGGCTGACCGGCAGAACATCCTCACAGGAAAGGAACACTTTGAAGCGGCTACAAAAACAGGGCTGTTTGTGAACAATGAAGTACTGCCGAAACTGGCCTGGTTTGAATATCTGCTTGGCAATACCGAAGAATCGGTTGAGCTGCTCGAACGCTCCGCGACTTATCAAAAGGGGGAAGCGAAGGCTTTGAGCTTGTATTATCGCGGTGCGATTTTGAATCGGCTGGGGCGTTACGAACAGGCGGAAGCAAGTTTGGACCAGGCTCTTGCTGAACGCGACGACTTGATTCTGGCACGCCAGGAAAAAGGCGAATCGCTGTGGCAACGTGGTCGCAGAGATGAAGCCATCTCGATCTGGAGCGATGCCGTTCACCGAAACCCGCGTCTGGCACTCGTGAATAACGAGCTCGCTGGAGCAAGTCAGTCGTTAGGTAAACTCGACGAAGCCAGCAGGTATGAAAGGCAAGCTGACCAATTCACGCCCGGTGATCCACTTTTCCATTGGATGATCGGACGCCGCTTGCAGGACCTCGGGATGAATGAGCTATCCGCAAAACATTTTCAGCGCGCGAACCAGCTGAATACTGGAAATCAATCGCCTGGTGGCCATTGAGATTTCGATGGTTTGCCGTCGGCCTCTTGTAGCGCTGGGCGCCGGCCGAGCTCTTCAATAGTTGCAACGCGGAAGCGTCTTGAGAGAGCGAGCCAACTACTGCAACCGAACTGAATTTTAAGCCACCAGGGAACGACTTTGACGTGTAGCCAGGTCCGCCTCAGGCGGATGTCGCCGTGTCAGGTGGAACGCGTTGTCCTCAACGCATTGGCAACGTTAAGCGCGGCTGTGCGGGCTGAGTCCGTGTTGCACCGGCGCCTCGCTGGTTGGAAAGCCCACCGGCAAATTGTGCAGGTGAAAAATCAGGTAGCTCGGAATCGCTTGTCAGCAACCTTAACAACGAACAGAGTCCCGAATGCCTGGCATTTCGAGGTACGTTTTGGCAATCGCTTTGGCTTTGACTGCTTCCAATGCTGCTGAAGTGAATGTTTACGCCGCCGCAAGTCTTACCGATGCGTTAAAGGAAATTGCGGCTGGCTACCAAAAACAGAGCAGCGACAAAATTCTGTTTAATTTCGGCGCGTCCAGTCTGCTGGCCCGGCAAATTACCGAGCACGCCCCGGCCGATATTTTCCTGTCAGCGGATGAAGCGAAAATGGATGATCTTCAGAAAAAGGGATTCATCCGAACCGAGACACGCCGCGATCTTCTGTCCAATTCGCTGGTCATCGTTGTGCCCAGCGACAGTAAACTCGCCATAGACTCGCCGGAGCAGCTCGTTGAGAAAGCAGAGAAAATCGCGATTGCCGATCCGCGCGCTGTGCCGGCCGGTATCTATACTAAAGAATACCTAACCAAGCTGAATCTTTGGCATAAACTTGGATCAAAAATCGTTCCCACGGAAAACGTACGCACGGCGCTTGCGGCCGTTGAATCGGGCAACGTCGATGCCGGTTTTGTTTATAAAACTGATGCAAAAATTTCAAAAAAGATGAAGGTCGCGTTCAGCATTCCTGTGGAAAAAGGTCCTGCCATTCGTTATTCGGTTGCGATCGTGAAAGGCGGGACAAACGGCGGGGTGGTGGAAGCCTTTCTGCACTATCTCGAATCGGATAACGCTCGGAAAATTTTCGAGCAGTATGGATTTATCGTGAAATTTTAGCCATGTGGCCAACGCCGGCTGAATGGCAGATTGTTGGTTTTACCCTGGCGGTGTGCGCGCTGAGCACGGTTATTATTTTGCCGTTTGGACTTGCCGTGGCATGGCCGCTTGCCCGATATCGCTGGCCGGGAAAAATCTTCGTTGAAACGTTGGTGACTTTACCGTTGGTCCTTCCACCGGTTGCCACGGGTCTGCTTCTTCTAAAATTGCTGGGTCGCCGCGGTGAAATTGGCCGTTTCCTTCACGAACATTTGGGGCTCGACATCGTTTTCACATGGCGCGCAGTTGTTGCTGCGGCTGCTGTGATGTCGTTTCCACTTTTGGTGCGGTCGGTGCGTGTCGGATTTCAAGGTGTCAATCAGCGCTTCGAACAAATCGCGCGAACCCTGGGAGCGGGGAACGCTCGCGTCTTTTTTACCATCACACTTCCGCTTGCCTCGCGCGGTATTGTTGCAGGGATTCTGCTCGCTTTTGCTCGAGCGGTTGGCGAGTTTGGAGCCACCATTGTCGTCGCGGGAAACATTCCCGGAAAAACCACAACGCTCTCTCTGGAGATTTTCGAAACTGTGCAACTCGGACACGACGCCAGCGCTTACCGGCTTCTGATTGTGAGCGTGATCATTGCGTTCGGAGCAGTTTGGTTGAGCGAAACGCTGATGAAAAAGACCGCGCTGCGATGAAGCTGGAAATTCGCGGATTATCGCTTCGTTTGGAACAATTCGCCCTCGAAGTTGACATCGACCTTCAAAGCGCACGCACCGGGGTTTTCGGGCCGTCCGGGTCGGGCAAGACGTCACTGCTCGAAGTCATAGCCGGCCTTCGCCAACCAGAGACGGTCATGATTCGCCTTGACGATCAGCTATTTGAAGACACTGTTCGCGGTTATTCTTTGCCAGTTCGCCGCAGGAAAATCGGTTATGTTCCTCAGGACAACTCGCTGTTTCCGCATCTTTCAGTTCGGCAAAATCTACTTTACGGAACCGACGGTAATTCGGAGCGCGACACCTTCTCATTCGACCACGTCACCAGCTTTTTGCAGATCAGTTCATTGCTTGGCCGTGATGTTAGGTCTCTTTCCCGCGGTGAAAATCAACGCATCGTCATCGCGCGTGCGTTGCTCTCTGCGCCTCGTTTGTTGCTCCTGGATGAGCCACTGACTGCCTTGGACGCCAGCCTGAAGAAAAGCATTCTCGGGCAGCTTCGCTCTTTGCACGACGAATTCCGTATCCCCATGCTGTACGTAACTCACGATCCCGCCGAAGCGATCGAAATCTGTCAGGAGGTTTTGATCCTCGAACGCGGGAAGCTTGTTCGTCGCGGCAACCCGCTGGATCTGCTCGCGTAGCATTCTTCGTCCGGCCCCCCTTTCGGCTACTGGATAGCCTTGCGCCACATGTTCCTGCCGTCGCCTGGGGTTCCAGCCCGACGAACCTTGTCCCTGAATCTATGGTCGGACTGGACCAACTGGACGAGGATGTGGAGTCGGCCGGGGACGCGGCGTAGGAGTGGCTCTCTGATTCGGAACGACATTGACAACACCAGTCATCCCGGCAAAGCAATGCAGGAAGCAAAAGTACGAGTACGTGCCAGCCTGAGTGAAAGTGTGTTCATAGACAAACCCTGTGTTATTAAGGATTCCGGCGTCACAGTTTGTGTTATCGGGGGAACAAAACTGGCCGTTCGGTGTACAATCGGTGCCACTTGTAACACTGTGGCTGTCGCTTGCCCACGTCCATCGCACCGTGTCGCCCACTGAAATGTTCAATGTGTCTGGCGAAAACGTGAATTTGTTTTCTTGCGGTCCGACGGTCACATCGAAAGTCTGGCCACCAGCTGGGCGGCGGCCGCTGCGGGACGGCCGGCCATATTGATCGAAAATCTGGATACCCCCACGCGCAAGGTTGGTCGCTGCCGCGCCAGCGGTTCGTTGGTCGTCTGATCGAGCTGGCGAAAACGCGATCAACACCAGCAGGAGCGTGAGCCAGCAAGTAGCTTGCATGCGTGCGCCTGGCGGTCTCGCCGGTTGCCACGATTCAGAAGGCGTCATTGCGGTGACTGATTTTAAATTCGGCTGGCAAGCTTGGCATTTGTTCATAGGTAGTTTGGATTTGATAATTGCGCGTCCCCTCTGCTTAGTCGCCGATTTTCGGTTAGCATCGAGACGGAATCGCCTCACGCGTACTGCCTTTCGGCGTCGAAAGATAGTGCGACGCCGTCGGGGAGTAGTGCAAGAAAAATCGCACGCTCTCTCAAACATCAGCCTTCGGCCGTTGTCAGGATTAAGGCGTTGGCCGCGGGCGCGGTGTCGGGCGCGCCCTTGGTTGAGCTGCTCGCACGACCTCAAATTGAGTCATCATACCGTCATCTTCGTGCTCAACGATATGGCAGTGTAGCATGTACATGCCCACGTGGTCCGTAAATTTTAGTTTTAGCTCGAGCGTTTCACCGGGAGCAAGATACCAGGTTTCCTTCATCGTTTCGTATGGATAACACGCTCCGCCGTTTCGACTGATGCACTGTTGAGAAACATCGTGAATGTGCACGGTATGCGCTTGTGCCGTAGGATTTGTGAAAACCCACTTCTCAGTAGTTCCAAGCACCGGGCGGGCATCAACTCGATTGGGATCGAACCTTAGCCCATTGATCGTCCAATGGCCTGCGGTTTGGTCAAAGCTCCAGTTGCGCGTCATCGTAGGCTCTCCGATATCCGGTAACGCGCGCAAGGTCGGCGGAATAGAGCTATCATCAAGGATGTGCTGAGTGACACGGAACTCAAGCAATGGCATACCAGAGAGGACATCAGTGAGGTAGACGTTTTGTCCTAACTTGCCGGCAAAATCGACCACCACATCCAGGCGCTCCGCCGCGCCCATGCGCATACCAGTCCGGGTTACCGGTGCCGGTAACAAGCCGCTCTCGGTTCCTATTTGTGTGAAAGAATCACCACTGCTTAGTGTAAGGAAATAGGTGCGAGCATTGGATGCATCCAGGATACGTAACCGATATTTACGGTCGCCTACCTCGATGTAAGGCTGGTAGACGCCATTAACAAGAATCTTGTCGCCAGTTACGCCGTTTGGGTTAAAGACATAAGGAATTTGATTGTTTGCGTCGAATTGTCTGTCTGCGAT
>DASREH010000117.1:0-14649 GCA_035652195.1 Candidatus Udaeobacter sp.
GCGTAACCGTGATCCGCATACCAGTCCACGTCTTGAATCGCCTGGTTAGCAGTGTCGACCCGCATCTTGGTGGGCCCGGCAAATTCACCGGTGCCATCGATAATTCCGGCCTTTATCACACGCGGTCCCAGTTCCGTGCCGTTGTCGAAGCGTGCCACGCGTTGAAGAAACGTGTCGGTGTCATTCGCCATATCGCGCGCGCTGGTCACACCATTGGCTAAATCAAGCGCGCCATCGTGCTCGCCAAAGTGCTGGTGATTGTCCCATAGTCCCGGCATCAGAAAGCGTCCGTTCGCATCGATGACCTCGGCGTTTGCGGATGGTTTAATCTCAGAATCCGGTCCGACCCGGACGATGCGCTCGCCTTGCACGACCACAGACGTCCCCGGCGTAACCCGAAGATCACGCGGATCGAAGAGTCTTGCATTACGAATGACGAGATCGCCGCGCGGAGTGTTCGAAAGCGCGCGAGCGAGACGCTCAGACCATGCCGCGCTGGTTTTCTCTTGTGCCTCGAGTAACCGCGGAATCGCAGACTCGAATCCGTCCGGTACTACCGAAAACCAGGAGCTCACAGAGACGGCGGTGCCGTTAGGATCCAACCAGATCGATTGAGGCAAAAACCCAAGGCCGCTGATGCGGTATTCAGTCAGTTCTCCCGGGCCGGATGGCAGCCTGATGTTTTGTCCCCGTTCAATGTTCGCTTCTCCAGCAGGCAGAAGTGGCAACCTGTGGTTCGGTGACTTCAACAATGCCCGCGCGAGCACACCGGAAAATTCCAGGGGCGCATTCATTGGCAGGTAGAAAGCTTCTCCAGTGACAGCTTTTTCGGCTTGTTCGCTGCGGTTCTTCCAGCTGGCCCGACCGTCCTTCATTTCAAAATGTTCTTCGACGGGCGCTTTCATGTAATCGTTTCCGTGGCCGTTGTACTCGATGGGGACACCTGCGCTATTAAGCTTCCAGGTCGCGATGATGTGATCGCCGCGGCCGCGATCGTTGTAGGAATATTCAGCTCGCACCCAGCCGTCCGGCTGCACATCGATGGTTTGGCTTCCAGCGGGATTACCCTGAATGAAAATCTTGTCCGTGCGATGCTGCGCCGATACACGAGCGCGTGCAGCATGAAATAATTGGTAACCAAGCAGACCGGCCGCGATGACAGCGATTCCAATGACAAACGCGGCAAACTTTCGTTTGCTCCAGTAGGGAAGCACCTCGCCCGGGGTAACGTCCGCTGTTCGCTTGAGTCCCTCCGGCGTCATCTCGAAGGACCAGGAGATGATTACCGTAATAACAAAGCAGACCGCGAGAAATACGATGAAGGCGGGCAGCATCCACTCAGGCGCATCGATTGCTGGCAACAGAATCCAGGCAAGTTCTATCAGCAGCCAGGAAACGACCAGGTAGACCAGCGCAACTTTGTCAACGTGACGCCGCTTAAGCTCTGAAAAGAATGAAGGTTTATCGCTCATGCCGTTTCGGGCAGGCCGAGTTTGGCGAGGAACTTGTTGTAACGGGGATCATCGCGCAAGCCACGCAATAATGGATCCACAAGAAGGTTCAGCATGCCAGTGTCGTGGTTCTCTAATGCGATTTGCAACCACTCGAAGGCTTTGTCGTTCTCACCTCGAACGGCGTACACCTCAGCGATTTGATAGGCCAGGTTGTCACGCCCATTGGCAATGAGGTCAGCTAACGCCGCGTCTGCCGCTATGCGATCGCCGCGGACATACTGAGCGAGCGCGAGCTCGAAACGCCGATAACCTTCATCGGGCTCCGCTTGGGCTTCTCGCAGCGCGGTCTCGCCGTCGCCGCGCTCGACCGCAACGATTACCTGCCATCGATGACTGGAAGCTGCGGCCGGCTGCAACTCCACTGCTTTGCGCGCCGCAGCATCTGCCTCATCCAGTTTTCCCGCATAAAGGAGAACCCGGGCCAGATTGCCTTGCGCGATGACAGAAAGAGGATCGAGCTCCACCGCATGACGAGCCTGCCGCTCGGCCTCATCGAGCCATCCCAGGTAAAGAATCGCTCGCGCGAGCAGATCGTTCGCCGTGGGATTTGTGGGCGACAGCTCTTTGGCGCGTTTTAATTCGGCTATCCCTTCCGTAAATTTCCAATCGATAAAAAAGAGGACCCAGCCCAGGGCCGCGCGCGCTTCCGCCAGTTCCGGCGCGATCGCAACAGCTTTCTCGGCATCGCTCCGCGCCTTTGACCATGCAGGTTCGTGTTGGCCGGTGAGGTCGCCAATAAAACTCCAGGCTTCGGAACGCACGGTGTAAGCCAGGGCATAATCGGGATCAAGCCGGATCGCCTGATCGAAGTAACTGACGGCTTTCCGATAATCCTCGAGATTACGGCGCTGGAAATGGAAGTGACCCTGAAGATAGGCATTGTGCGCTTCCACATTGCTGGAAGCCCCTCTTTGCGCCGGTCGATCCTGCGATCCAAGCAACGTCACTTTCAACGACTGGGCGACTGCTCGAGCGATTTCCTCCTGAACAGCAAAGATATCCTTGAGCTCGCGATCGAACTTCCCCGTCCAGAGTTGGATTCCATCAGCGGCGTTTATGAGCTGGGCTACAATGCGCACCCGGTTACCTTGCTTGCGTACCGTCCCGTCCAGGAGCGTGCTCACGCCAAGTTTCTCACCGATTGTTTTCGGTTCTTCTTTTCTCTCTTTGAACCGGAATGACGAACTCCGACCGATTACCTTCAGTCCACTGATTTGGGATAGAGCTGCGATCAATTCTTCTGACAAGCCATCAGAAAAGTATTCATCCTTCGGGTCGCCGCTTTCATTGATCAACGGCAGAACCGCGATCGACTGTTGACCGGTCGCTGTACCGGCCTCGTTGTATTGAGGCGCGCGATTTGTGGCCGTGTAGCGCCCAACAAAAAAAAGCCCGATCGACAAAACCGCGCCGGCGAGAGCGACGTAGATCCATGCGCCATGATAGGAATGCGGCCGCGCCGCATCGACATCTTCGGTTCGTTTGATTCCCTCTGGTGTAATCTCAAAAGCCCAGGCCAGGAACAGTGCGATCGGGAAACCGATGATGATCAAAATAACAATTAATTGAACTGCCCAATTCGGAACGTAGAAGACTGGGAGAACCTGTGCGATTCCCTGAGCTAGCGCCCAGCCCGCGACAATGTACGCAACGGCAACTTTGTAGACGTTGCGCCGCTTCAACTCCCCGAAGAAATTCTTCGGATTCATCTAGCCGAATTTACTCGGCATGCCGCTTTGGCGCGAGTGAGGAGAAAATCATTCGGCGTAAAAATTGGTCGCTCATTGGAGTTGTTCATCAGCAAGGCCCATGGTGCGCAAAAGTCCATCCCAGCGCGGGTCGTCGTGAAGATTTGGTAACAAGATATCGGAGCGCAATCCCGCCAGACCGGCATCACGTTGCCGCCGTGCGCGCTCCAACCATTCAAACGCGTGATCCTTGTCGTTTCGGTAGCTATAAACCTCGGCAATCTGATAGGCAGCGGTATCGCCGAATTTCGCGATTAGATCCGCCAGCGCCGCATCGGATTCGCCAATTCGTTTTTGGCCCCAGCGCGCGCAACTCACAGTGAGCAGACGCGCCCACTCGGCTGCATCCTTTTGCGCGACGACCGCTGCTTCTTCAAATTTACCCTCCGACACATAGGTCAAGCCAATCGCTGCATGGGAATTCGGGGCGGATGGGTTCAACTCAATCACACGCGCGTATTCCGCCCTCGCTTCCTGCTGTTTCCCTGAGTTCGACAGGCCGTTTGCAAGGAACGCCCGAGCTTGAGCATTCACCGGATCCAACGCGACTGCCCGGCGGAAAAAGTCGATACCCTGTGCGACTTCGCCGCGAACTTGCGCAAGATTTCCCGCTTCCATCAGCAGCGCCGGATCCTGTGGAGCCAGAGCAAGAGCCCTACGCGATGTCTCTGCCGCACCTTTCCAATTATAATCGAAATTTGTTTCGATCATCGCCCGCGGGTAAAGCGCTTCCGGCAAATCCGGTTCAATCGAGAGCGCTCGCTCCACCGACTCGCGCGCGGCGGCCAGATGAGCATTAAAACCTTTCTGCCCCCCTTCCGTGCCATAGTTGCAATCCCAGACATGAGCCTGAGCCAGTCCGGCCCAGGCGAGTGCAAACCTGGGATCCAACTGCGCCGCGCGTTCAAAAGCCGCCCTGGCTTGATCTGTTTCTTTTTCCGAGTGGCGATTGAGAAAAAAACGGCCTTGCAAATAGGATTCATGCGCCTCCACATTTTTTGTCACGCCCTTCTCCGCAGCGCGGACTTCGGCATGAATCTGCGCCCTGGCTGTTGGATCGGCGCTGCCACCGGTAAGCTGTCCGCGCAGTTGTTCGACGATGGTTTGAGCCAGTTCGGTCTGAACCGCGAAGACATCCTTCAAATTGCGCGTGTAGTTTTCCGACCATTGCTCCTCGCCGGTGTTGGCCTGCGTGAGGCGGGCGGCAATGCGCACAACGTCGCCGGCCTTGCGAACACTTCCTTCTACCAGATGAGCTACGCCCAGCTTCTCTCCGATTTCCTGCGCGGTTGCATTCCTGCCTTTAAACGAAAAGGCCGAGGTCCGCGCGGCGACATGCAACCCGGGAATTTTTTGCAGAACAGTGAGTAGTTCTTCGCTGATTCCATCGGAAAAATACTCGCTGCCTTTGTCATCACTGAGATTGGCGAACGCGAGTACCGCGACAGATTTTTCGTTACTCGGGTAGTTCTTTTCTGACGACAGGCCCGTGCTCGTCAGGCGCGGTCGAAGCAGTTGAAAAACCAATAGCGCGCTGGCGACAACGGCGACAACCACGGTAGTACGAACAATCTTTCGCCCGGTTTGCCTGCTAATCGATTCGTTAGGCGCGACATCTTCCTCGCGCTTGATTCCTTCGGGCGTGATCTCAAACGCCCACGAAAATACCAGCGCGATTGGAAACCCCAGGACCGTGATCGCGATAAAAACCTTCATGGCCCATGACGGCGCATCGAATGCTGGAAACAAAATCGACGCCGCCTGGATCAATAGCCACGCCACCACTGCGTAAGCGACTGCGACTTTGTAAACATTGCGGCGCTTCAACTCGGCGAAGAAGTTACTCATTGCGGCGGCAGGGTGACCTTAAACTGGATCTTGGCAAGCTGCTCGGGGGCGCGGCCGATCTTGCGCAGAAAGGGAAGCCAGCGCGAGTCTGAACGGATGTTATCGAACAGGTTGTCCGATACGATCTGGGAGAGTCCAGGGTCTTGATATTGGACCGCTTTGTCGAGCCACTGGAAGGCGTTGTCGGCCTCGCCGCGGAAGGCATAGACGGAGGCGATGTTGTAGGAAGCGTCTTGCTGGAACTTGGCGATCAGCGTGGCGAGCGTGGCATCGGACTCCATGTTGCGCCCGAGCGCGTGGTACGCCATCGGCAGGCCGATCATCCGCCAGTTCTCGCTCTTCTCTTGCTCGATCTCGGCCAGCGCCGAAGATGCGTCGCCTTTGAGCAGCATTGAAACGCAGATCAAATAATGCGCCTGACCGTAACCCGGGCTCAGAGCCAGCGCGCTGCGGTAGGACGCGATCGCTGCATCGAGCTGTCCTGTCAATCGCTGGGCGTTCGCCCAGTTATGAAGCGACGGCACATTTACCGGATCGCGTTGCACGAGACTTTCAAAGAGCGTCAGTGCCTCCTGTAGCCGGCCTAAGCTTTGAAGGAACACAGCACTAATGCTGAGCACGCGCGGATCACGCGGGTCAAGCGCGAGAGCGCGCTCCAAGTGTTTTGCCGCGTTAACGAAGTCATTGTTGTCGTTCGCGATCGAGCCGAGCAGGGCGTGTGCCGGCGCGTAGCTTGGATCGATCGCCAACGCTTTCTCCTCCGCCTCGCGTGTACGCGCGTAGCCCTCGATGATCGGCAGGAGCCCGACATTTGCCTCGCTTGTGAAATTGATCCCCAGCCCATCCCAAGCGGGCGCATAGCGCGGATCGATCTCAAGCACCTGCCGATAGAGTGCATCGGATTGCCTAAACGCCTCGGGAGTTTTCTGCCGCCCAAGCTGCCGCGCCTGGAGATACAGCGCGTAAGCCTTCGGGTCGGTCGGGCGCGCCGTCGGCGCTGCGCCAAGCAGCGTTACCTTCAATTGTTTCACGACTTCGCCGGCGATCTCATCCTGAATTTTGAAGATGTCGTCAAGCTTGCGGTCGTACGTCTCCGACCAGAGATGATAACCTTCCGCCGCCCGGATGAGCTGGACTGTGATCCGCAATTGATCGCCGCTCTTGCGCACCGATCCCTCGAGCACGTTGGCCACGTGCAGTTGTCGCGCAATTTCCGGAATCTCGATCGACTTGCCTTTGAAAGAGAACGATGAAGTGCGCGCCGCCACCTGGAGCTGCGGCACCTTGGAGAGCACATTGAGCAGTTCCTCAGAAATGCCGTCGGAGAAATACTCCTGATCCTTGGCCTGGGACATGTCCACGAACGGCAGCACGGCGATCGATTCTTCCGGGATCGGCAGCGCAGTCGCCTCGTTGACGCCATGACGCAGGACAAATCGGTCGGTCAACAGGAGCACCACCGCGACCGTAAGCACGCCGATGATTGCGAAGTCGAGTTTGCGCCCGGTGTGATAGGTAATTGACTTGGCGGGATCAATCTCGCTCTCGCGCTTCAAGCCTTCCGGCGTGAATTCGTAGAACCAGGCAAAGGCGCCCCAGAACGGAAAACCGATCCCGGCAGCGACCAGAAACCAGCGCGTCGCCCATTCCGGTGCGCCCAGCGACGGACCCAGTTGGGAGATGCCCTGCGCGAGCGCCCACACACCGCCCACATATAGGATCGCTGCGCGGATGACATTCCGCCGCTTCAGCTCGGCGAAAAAGTTGCCGCTCTTCATTTTGAAGTCCCAAGGAACTCGCGTGCCGGGACAATTTTTTCGGCGATCGCTTCGAAGCGCGGGTTGCCTCGCAGCGGGTCTAACAGTGAATCCACTCTAATCCAACCTACGTCAGAACCTGCGCGGTCTTCATAGCTTTGCTCCAGCCAGCGCAGCGCTTCCTCTTCGTCGCCGAGCCCGAGATAAACCACGACGAAGCTATACGCATTGACGTATCGCAGTTTGGAGAGCTCTTTCAGTTGCTCCAGTATTTTCAGCGGCTCAGAAGTGTTGCCCGAGCGCGCATAAGCATTTCCGAGCAGCGCCAACACGAACGGGTCATCGTTCGATGCGCGCGCCTTCTGATACTCGGAAATCGCTTCGTTGAAAGCTCCCTTGGCCATCAGCGCTTCGCCAAGACTAAAGCGAGCAAAGTAAAACCCAGGATCCATCTCCAGCGTTTTGCGCTGTTGCGCGATGGCTTCATCGTACCGACGCGAAAAATAGTACGTCCCGCCAAGATCTGCGTTGATTACCAACGAGAGAGGATCCAGCTCGACGGCTCGCTTTCCCTCAGCGATTGCGTCGTCGAACCGTCCTGATGCAGCCAGAGTGACATTGCCGTATTGCTGGTGCCCGGTCGCGTAGTTTGGGTTCAACTCAATTGCGCGTTGAAATTCTCTGTTCGCCTGCGCCAAATCGAATTCGTAAGACCAAATCGCCATCCCCAATGTGGTGTGCGCTTCGGCAAGAGTGTCGTCCAGTTCCAGGGCCTTCTTTGCTGCTGCCATGGCCTTCGGATAACAATCTCGCGGAATGCCTGCAGTATAACCAGGCAACAGCACGTAAGCATCAGCCAGTCCTGCGTAGGCGAGCGCGTACTTCGGGTCTATCGCGATGGCTTGATTGAAGTAATCAATGCTTTTTCGCAAATCATCCGCCGTGCGCTTGTTCCAAAAAAAACGTCCCTTCAGATAAAGCTGATGCGCTTCGGTATTTTCAGTGGGTCGCGCTGCAATTGCCTGCTTTTCGGAGCCGCTCAGCTTCGCCTGCAACGTGTCGGCGATGGTTTTCGCAATCTCGCTCTCGACGGCGAATATGTCGTTTAACTTGCGATCGTAGGTATCGGCCCACAGGTGAGCGTCGTTCAGTCCATTGACCAGCTGCACATTCACGCGCACCTGATCTCCCGCTTTTTGGACGCTGCCTTCCAGAATGTGCGCAACGCCCAGCTGCTTCGCGATCTGCGTCAGATTATCGGGGGCACTTTTGAATTGCTGCGTTGATGTGCGCGAAATGACTTTCAAATCCGCCACCTTTGCCAGACGAGTGAGAATCTCGTCCTGCACGCCTTCGCAAAAATACGCATTGTCCGGATCACGGCTGAGATTGTCGAATGGCAGCACGGCAATGCTTTTGGCGGGAATGGAAGTCGTACTGACACCCGCGGCCTGGCTTTTCGCAGCAAGTTGCGGCCGGACCATTTGAAAAATCATCAAACCGGCGGCAACAATCGCGACAGCTATGGTTAGGCCGACAATTTTCCGGCCGGTCTTTTTAGAAATCGACTTCTTCGGATCGATCTCCGATTCGAACTTGATGCCCTCCGGCGTAATCTCAAACGCCCAGGATAAAATGACCACTAATGGGAAACAGAGCACCAGCAGTGCAGTAAATAACTTCATTGCCCACGGCGGAGCATCAAAAGTGGGGAACAAGATGGACGCCGCCTGGATCAGCAGCCACGCCACCACGACGTAAGCGACTGCGACTTTGTAAACATTGCGCCGTTTCAGCTCGGAGAAAAAGTTGTTCACCTTCATTTCGAATACTCGCCAGGCCCAACGAGTTCCTTGCCCACCAGTAATTGTTGAAAGCCGGGATCGTTGCGAATTGGGTCCCACACGGGATCGATTTTCAGGCGTGCAATTGAAATGGTCTCACCTGCCGGGATGGAGAGAAGTTTCTTCAGATTCTCCACCGCTGCTTTGTCAGCACCAGTTTGCGCTTGAATCTCAGCCAAGGCGGCCAGGTTTCCGGAACCGAGCACCGCGTCTTTCTCGGGCGGGAGCAGCTCAAGTGTTTGCTGCGCGATCTTGATCGCATCTGCCTTGCGATCCAGCGCGAGATAGACCCAGCTCAATGCCCGGAGTGCACGAAAGTCCTGCCGATGCTCGCGCAGTCTCGCTTCCAATAGGTCGCGCGCTTTTTCGGCATCGATTTGTGCACGGCGGGGATCGCTTGCCAAAAGACGAATCCCGGCTTTGGCGGCAGACCGTTGCCATTGATTGGCCGTCGCGATCGCACCGACATCGCAGGCCTCCAATGCTGCTTTGAAATCGCGGGCCAGCACAAAGGTTTCGCCGCGCGTACCGATCACCATGTCAAACATGCCAGTGTTAGGAAGCAGCAGGTCATCCGACGGGAATGTCGCGAGCAACCGCAAAGGTTCCTGCGCATTCCCCGTCACGTTCAAAGAACTCAGCAGCAACATGCGCATGCTAGTCGCTTCGTGTGGGTCAATTGTGAGAGCTTTCCTGGCAGCCTCTTCGGAGTCTCTCCACCTGCGGAGAAAGACATAGGTCTCAGCGAGGCCGCCGATGGTGTACGCGTCTCGCGGGTTTAGGTCGATCGACCTTTTCAGTTCGTCCAAAGTGAGATCCCATTTGCCCTGTCGCCGGTGCACAAAGGCGACAAACGAGAGCGCCAGCGCATTGTTAGGCTGTAGCTCGATTGCCCGCCGAAACTCAGTCAACGCCGGCTCGTAATCACGGAAGCCGTAATAGTAAAACAGGCCCAGCGCGACATGTGCTTCCGTTAGATCAGGCGCAAGTGTTACCGCCTGCTTTGCTAATCTACCCGCCTCCATCACTTCGGCATCAGTCAATGGATCAGTCAACCAGTGCCGCCTTAGCTGGCAGATAGCCAGCTGCGCTATGGCCAGCGCGAAGTTCGGGTCCCGCGCGATTGCTTCCTTGTACCAGCGCGCCGCCTGGTCGAATGCCTCTGGCCGGAAGTTGCTGTTCGCAATCCGCTGTTCGAATTCGCCTTTGAGGAAAAAATCGTAAGCCTGCGTGTCGTTCGCAGGCGCGCTCGCCACTTTGCTGGCTTCGGCGGGAGAGAGTTTCGCTTGTAGCGAATCAGCGATTTCCTGGGCCACTTCGCTCTGGATGGCGAAAACATCCGCCAGATCGCGGTCGTAGGTTTTTGCCCAAAGATGGGAATCTGCGCGGGCATCAATGAGCTGCACATTGACTCGCACTTTATCGCGAGCTTTTTGCACGCTGCCTTCGAGAACGGTCGCAACTCCGAGCTGTTGCGAAACTGTCTTTAAATCTTCCGGTTTGCTTTTGTACTTCGCAGTGGACGTGCGTGAAATCACTTTCAAATCAGCGATGCTGGCGAGCTTGGTCAGAATTTCGTCCTGAATGCCATCGGCGAAATAAGCGGCATCCTTGTCGTCACTCAGATTTTCGAATGGCAAAACAGCGATCGATTTTTTCGGAATCGTTGAAGCTGCAGCCGGCTCGGTCGGAGCGGGAGTCGCAACCTGTCGAGGCGTTTGTGCCGAGTAACGGCCGAATAAAAACAGACCGACCGAAAGCGCAGCTCCAGCGATTACAACAACAACCCAGGTGTGCTTGCGCGGTGGGCGGACCGAAGCGGCAAGGCCGGCATCTTCTGTTCGCTTAATTCCTTCCGGCGTCAGCTCGAACGCCCAAGCGACAATCAGGGCAATGGGAAAACCAATGACGATCACCAGAATCACCAGCCGAATCGCCCAGTTCGGGATTTCCAGGAACGGAAATATCTGTGTCGCGATTTGAGCGATTAACCAGCCGACTACCGCGTATGCGACCCCAACCTTGTAAACGTTGCGCCGCTTCAGCTCGCCAAAGAATGATGGCCTTTCGCTCATGACGGCGGAAAACCGACTTTGACCAACAACGTTTTGTAACGCGGATCGCCATGTAAGCCGCGGATCATGGGATCAACTAAAAGGCCGAGCGTACCCGTGTCGTGATTAGCGTAGGAGATTTCCAACCATTCAAAGGCTTTGTCCGTCTCACCGTGCAACGCATAAACCTGCGCGACTTGATAGGCCAATTTATCGCGGCTGCTTGAGATGAGATCCCTCAACGCGGCGTCCGCAGCAGTGCGATCCCCGCGCACATAATGCGCTATAGCTACTTCGAAACGGCGATAATCTTCGTCGGGCTCCAATTGCGCTTCGCGCAGCGCTCTCTCGCCATCGCCGCGTCGAGTTGCGATAAGGACCTGGAATCGGTGTCCCGACGCAGCCGACGGCTGCAACTCAACCGCTTTTCGCGCCACCACGTCTGCCTCGTCCAGTTTATCCTCGCAATATAAAACGCGTGCGAGGTTGTTCTGTGCGCGATGGGAGAGCGGATCGAACTCCACGGCCTGCCGCGCATGCTTTTCCGCTTCGGTGAGATTGGCAAGATAGACATAGATCCGCGCAAGGAGATCGTTGGCAGTTGGATTTGCCGGGGAAAGTTCTTTCGCGCCGTGGGCTTCGCTTAACCCCTCAGCTAACTTCCATTCAGTGAAGAAGCGAGCCCAACCAAGGGCGGCATGCGCTTCGGCCAATTCCGGCGCAATCGCCACTGCCCGCTCCGCGTCGCTGCGAGCGTTGGGATAGGCAGTTTTCCCGTCACCTGTAAGATCGCCGATAAGGGTCCACGCCTCCGAACGCTCGGCCAACGCCAGGGCGTAATCGGGATCAAGCCGAATGGCTTCATCGAAATAGCCGACCGCTCTCCGGTAATCTTCGAGATTAGTGCGCTGAAAATAGTAATGTCCCAACAAATACGCAGTGTGCGCTGCGGTACTCTTCGTCCCCGCAGGTGCCGATACGCGTTGACCCTGGCCAAGTAGCGTCGCTTTCAATGACGACGCGACTGCCCCCGCGATTTCCTCCTGTACAGCAAAGATATCCTTCAGTTCGCGATCGAACGTGCGTGTCCAAAGCTCCAATCCGTCTGCGGCGTTCACCAATTCGGCTACGATCCGCACGCGTTCGCCCTGCTTGCGCACCGTGCCTTCCAGCAGCGTGCTTACGCCCAACTTCTCGCCGATCGCTTTGGGTTCTTCATGTCTGTCTTTGAAACGGAATGAAGAACTGCGGCCTATGACTTTTAGCCCGCTAATCTGAGCCAGGGCTGCGATTAATTCTTCTGATAATCCATCAGAAAAATATTCGTCGCGAGGATCGCCGCTTTCATTCAGCAACGGCAGCACCGCAATCGATTTCTCTGGAATAACTGCAGCCGCTTGGGTATGGACCGCACCGGGATTTTGTCGAGGCGTTTGTGCCGAGTAACGGCCGAATAAAAACAGGCCGAGCGACAGCGCAGCTCCAGCAATCACAACGACAATCCAGGTATGCTTGCGCGGTTGGCGGACTGAAGCGGCAAGATCGGCCTCTTCTGTCCGCTTGATTCCTTCCGGAGTGAGTTCGAAGGCCCAGGCAATGACGAGCGCAATCGGAAATCCGATCGCAACCAGCGCAATCACGAGTCTGATGACCCAGTTAGGAATTTCGAGAAAAGGGAAAACCTGCGTCGCGACTTGAATGAGCAACCAGCCGACAATCGCGTATGCGACAGCGACCTTGTAAATGTTCCGCCGCTTCAGCTCACCGAAGAAACTCTCCGGATTCATTGGCTAGCTTTTCCCATACCTGCCGATTCTGAACAAGACTGAACAAGACGAAGGATTGTCGGGTTTTCTTACGATCAGCGAAACCAACTTGAAAATTCGGAACGCCAGTTGAATCTCATAGGCCCTCGAAAACCCGAATCGCCATGACGCATCAATCATCCGAATCAAAACGTCTGCTTTCACACACCATCGCTGAGTGGGCTTGCGGGCTGAAATACGAAGACCTTTCACCGGAAGCGATCCAGGCAGCGAAACTGTTTTGGTTTGATTCCATTGGGTGCGCCCTGGGAGGGAGCCAGCAAGAAGACGCGAAGATTTTACTGAAGCATTACGAGGCGATGTCCGATCGAAAAACGAATTCTAGAGATTCCTCGACTTCGCTCGGGATGACAAAGAAGCGCCACCGCGCGATGGCTCAATCGCAGCCGACACAGAGCGGTGAAGGCAAAGCCACTGCATTTGTTTCCGGCTTCAAGACAAATCCCGTCGATGCCGCGTTCATGAATGGGCACATGATCCGCGCCATGGATTACAACGACATCTATTGGAAAGCCGATCCATGTCACCCAAGCGACCTCATCGCCGCGCCGCTCGCGCTCTGTGAAAGCGAGGGCCTAAGCGGAAAAAACCTAATTCTCGCTACCATCATCGCGTACGAAATCGAGATGCGTCTTTGCGAAATCGGACGCCCGGGTGTGCGCGAATACGGGTGGCATCATGCCACGTTGAGCGCCTTTGCGGCACCGGTCGCGGCGGGTCGCGTATTAAATCTCACACCAGAGCAAATGGTGTCGGCCATTGGGATCAGCGCGTCGCGGACGTTTTGCCCCGGTGCGGTGACGGCCGGCAAGCTCACCAACATGAAAAACACGGTTGATCCGTGGGCGGGGCGCATGGGAGCCGAAAGCGCGCTGCTTGCCCGGGAAGGATTCTCCGGCCCGGAGCACATCATTGATGGCAAAGAAGGCTTGTTCGCCGTGTTCCATCACGTGCAATACAAAGGCGAACCGGCAACGTTCGATGGCGAAGGACTGGTCAAGGATTTGCCGGCCTCACCCAAATCGCACTATCGAATTCTCGACTGCGGGATGAAAAGTTTTCCAATCGAAGCGTTAAGTCACGCGCCGCTCACGGCCATGATGAAAACGCTGAAGGAACACAACCTCAAAGCTGACGAGGTAAAGGAAATCAAAGTAGAAGTGATTGCCCGCGCGGCGGATATTCTTGGCGATCCACATAAATACCGGCCTGACTCAAAAGAAACGGCAGATCACTCCCTTCCCTATTGCATGGCCGTCGGTCTGGTAGACGGAATGGTCACGCCACTCCAATTCAAAGAAGAACGTGTTCTCGACAAATCGCTCATCCCGATCATGGACAAGATCAAGGTTGTCGCGAACGATGAATTCGAATCACTCTTTCCGAAATTCCAGCCGAGCCGGGTGACGATCACCACCCACGACGGCAAATCGCAGTCCGCTCGCGTTGATGTGCCCAAGGGCGATCCGCGTGATCCAATGACTGAGGACGAAATCGCGGTCAAGTTCACTGCGCTGGGCGGCGACGTGATTGGCAAGGAGCAATGCGAGAAATTACGGAAGTGCATCATGAGCTTGGACAGCGCAGAGAAGCTTGATGAGCTTCTTGAGCTGACGATCGCGCGCTGATCTGTAGCCACCGGCCTGTGGCCAGTTCATCCTGTAGCCACGGGAACTCTGTAGCCACCGGCCTATGGCCGGTCAGCCCAAGACGGCCCATAGGGCCGTGGCTACAACCCCCAGTTATTAATATGATATAGATTACCTGTGAAGGATGATTTCGAGGGCCGACCGCCCCGGCTGCAACGAATCTTTGCAGCAAGTCCTCTTTATTTCGTCACGTTCTGCACGCATAACGACAGCGATTTTTAGCTAAGAACGAGGTCCACACCGCGTTCGTTGTGTTTACCAGGCGCGCCCAAAAGACCTTCAACGTTGCGGTCGGTCGGTATGTGATTATGCCCGATCACGTTCATCTATTCGTCCGTGGAGATGACAATTTTAAATTAGGCCCATGGATCGGGGCCTTGAAACAGACGCTGGCTAAGGCCGGGACATT
>DASREH010000118.1:0-13515 GCA_035652195.1 Candidatus Udaeobacter sp.
ACATACAGGAAAATGCCAGGCGCCCGCCCAAGCGAGGCCCAAAGCATGTAACTACCAAACCGAATCCGCGTTATACCATAGAAATAATTCAACAAACTGGTCGGAAAAAGTGGATGCAGTTGACTGAGCAAAATAATTTTCCAGCTCTCACGTTCAACGGCAGGTCCCAACGCGCGCAACGTTGGATTGCGTGAAAGTTTTTGCTCAAACCATCGCCTGGCAATGCGTCGACTCAGCGCGAAAGAGACTGCTGTGGCAATCAGGTTCCCTACGAATACGATTAGAAATCCCCACCACAACCCAAAGAAAAATCCTCCGCCGACGGCAAGAATACCGCCCGGCAGCAAAAGTATATTGCAAGCAGCGAATAGAAGCGGATAGCAAACAGCCCCCCATGTTCCCCAGCTCATGACTCGCTGCTGCAATGTCTCAACAAGGCTTACAACCGGTACAAAGCGCGAGAGAACGATTGCGCAGATAAAAACAAGAACGAGTGCTCCAACTTGCCAGCAAATCGCGCGGCTGACCTTCAGCATCCGCAAATTCTGCTCGCGTGACTGCCTTCGCGCAAATCTCAGTAGCTTGTGTCTGATCTGTTAATCAGTTTTCACTGACTACACTTGAGGGCTGAGGATTTTGCCGACGGGGAATACCGAGGCTCTCAAAAATTACGCGCGTGGCGTCCGAGCGATTTAACGTGTAGAAATGGATGCCTGCGACGTCATTGTCGAGAAGGTCATGACATTGCTCGATGGCGAAATGAAGACCCACTCGCTTCACCATCTCCGGGTCGCCCTGGCAACGCTGCAGGGCGCGCAAAAGCTTTGCAGGAAACCGTGCGCCGCCGGCTAGCTCGGCAATGCGTTTAAATCCGCCGATAGAAGTAATCGGCATGATCCCCGCAATGATTGGAATGTGAATGTCAGCGAGCGAGCATCGTTCCCGAAAGTCCAGAAAATCGCGATTGTCGAAAAACAACTGCGTGACGACATAGTCCGCGCCGGCGTCTACTTTCGCTTTAAAGTAATCCATTTCGAGCAACCGATTTGGCGTTGCAGGATGTCCTTCAGGAAAACCGGCCACTCCGATCCCAAAGCCGCGACGGTCTGGATGGATCCCGGAGTCATTGAACCGGCGAATGAATTTAACCAAATCAATTGCATGCTGAAAGGAGTCCCGCGATTTTTCGTAGGCAATTCCCACCGGCCTATCACCGCCGAGCGCTAGAATGTTCCCAATCGCTGATTCAGCATATCGGGCAAGGATGGCTTGTACTTCCTCCTCATTATGGCAGACGCACGTAAGATGAGGAATTGGATCGAGTTTCGTCGTGCGTTGAATGCGCTCAACAAGATCGTGCGTTAAATCGCGTGTTGAACCGCCGGCACCATAGGTCACGCTCACAAAGTTCGGCATGTACGATTCAAGGTCGCGAATCGTTTGGTACAGAGTCTCAGCCGCCTCTTTAGTTTTCGGTGGAAAGAACTCGAACGAAAACATGGGAGACTCAGCCCGTATGATGTCGCTGATATGCATAGACTTGACCGCCTACCTTCGTTCCTGCCGCGACTTTAGGTCAACTGAGGCAACGCACATTTTGACGCTGAGTCCGCCTGGTACAACACGCACTTACCAGATCAGCTCACACCAATGAGATGTAATAACTGTCCATTCTAGTATTCCGATCATCTCGCAAAACGATGGCATTGGTTTCTGCTGGAAAGCCGCTTCACGGAAGGATCGCGAACGCTCGCGCAGGAAATCCCGAGCCGCCCTTTGGCTTTGGAAAGCTGACCACGACGATCGCGCCAGCTTCTGGTACCTGATCGAGGTTCGTAAGCAATTCGATCTGGTAGTGGTTTGTTCCCAGAATATAGGTTTCAAGCGAATAATCGTCCTTGCTGGCAGCAAATCCCGGGTCTGTATCGGTCGTCTCATGGCCTGAGGCCGTAATCCTTCGGTCTTCGTATAGATATTTCAAAACCGGCAAGCTCCACCCCGGATAATGCGCGATGCCCTGAGCGTCCTTGTTTTCCATGCTGGCGGCATCGGGCCATCGCTTCGACCAATCGCTTCGCATGGCAACGAAGGACCCGGCTGGAATTGGGCCATGATCCTTCTCCCATTTTTTTACGCGCTCGAGCGATAGCGTGTAGTCTGGGTTTTTCGCGGTTTCGCTGTGCACATCGATCACGACAAGCGGTAACACCATTTCTTTAGGCTCGATCTGATCCACTGTTCGAAGTCCTTTGATAAAATGTGCCGGAGGATCAACATGCGTTCCCCATTGCCCCACATGGGTGTAGATCTCTGAAAAAAAACCCGTCCCCATAGTACCGGGACGCTTCTCATACCAGTAAATCGTCTTGCGTACCTCGTCGGGAAAACCGGGCCACCGGGGAATGCCCGGCGCAAATTCGTGCGTCAAGTCTACGTATTTCTTGTCGGCAAGAATTTGTTGGATTTGCCAAAGAGACGGCTCATCGGCGCCCCAAACTGGAGAAAGTAATTCGAGGAGCAGAACGACAGATAGCAACAGGAGCTTTTCACCGTGCATGCTTGGTTGTTAACGTATTCGCGGTAAGAGGCCAATAGCTTTTAATAACTCCGAATAAGTGCCCTTGTTGTTCAAAAGTCCAAACCTGTCGGCGTTCCATCTTGAGCTTATGAACAGCACATTGGCGCGTAACAAAACGAGGCAAACGCCCCGTTCACGACTCGACTTATTCGCATTTATAAGAAGACGATCAGGCAAATGAAATTTTGACCTGATTCATCCCTCCGTGTGGAAAACTTTTTGACACTGAAAGGCGAAACGAGAACCGATTGTGCTACTGAACGCACGAGAACATGCCGCCGAAACAAGCTCTACTTAACAAGCCAGGAGCACTACCAAATCGATTTGAGTATGAACCTCACAATCACGACAGCCTTTTCGAGCATGCTACATGGCTGTATGCGTTCTGCCGCGAACGCCTCTTTCGGAATGATACGAGACGAATCATCATGGCTCTCTGGCCCAATGGACATCCTGCACCCGGAACTACCCTGATCGAACTTGGCTGCGGGCCTGGGTTCTATTCATGCCGCCTGGCAGAGAAGTTCCGGGAGATGTCAATAACGGGAGTAGACCGTTCTGCCAAACAGGTGCAATGGGCCAGCGAGCGGGCCGAACAATTGCAGTTGAGTAATTGTTGCTTCAAACGACGCGACGTCCGAAAATTGTCGTATTCCGATGAGGCATTCGATGTTGTGCTGGCGTCGCGATTACTCACCATCCTGCCCGAACCAGCAAATGTGATTCACGGAATGTATCGCCTGTTGAAACCGGGAGGACGGTGTTTCGTTGCCGAACCTTGCTATGCTTGGTGGGCGTCAATTCCACTTTTAGCAATGTGGCTTCTGGTGGGATTAGTGCACTCGAGAAACGGTTATCTGGAGCCGCACAAAGCGACGGTGTTTTCTGCAGAAGCCTTCGCGAAACTTTTTGCGGGGCAGCCATGGAAAAAGTGCAGGATTTGGCGAGATGGCCGCTATCAATACGCCCTCTGCGAGAAAAAATAGAACTCGCCAGCGCAACGAATGACGAAGCGGCATCGGATTCTTAATCCGGCGAAAGCGACCAAAGAATTCGCGGGCCTTTCTGCATTGGCGTTGATGACCAAAGCACCGCGTGCGGGGAAAGTGAAAACGCGGCTTGTGCCACCGCTTACAAATGAAGAGGCAGCACAACTCAACAGGTGTTTTTTGGAGGACACCGCGGTCGCAATATCCAATTGTTGCCGCAGCTTACGGGCACTGACGTCCACTCCAGCTGCTCGTGGCATCGCGGTTTACACCCCTGTGGGTGCCGAACTGGACTACATCGATATTTTGCCGGCCGACTTTTGTCTGCTTCCTCAGCGCGGGGAAAACTTCGGCGATCGCCTCTATTTTGCAGTTGAGGACCTGTTCAACTGCGGGTTCGAGACGGTTTGCTTGATTGATTCTGATAGCCCGAGCGTGGGCAGCGAGAATTTCAGGAAAGCGATAGAACTCCTGTCGATCCCCGGCGACCAAATCGTCCTGGGACCGTGTGATGACGGTGGCTACTATTTGATCGGGCTGAAGCGGCTTCACCGGGAAGTGTTCGAGGAAATCGATTGGAGTACTGAGCGCGTTTTCGACCAAACAAAACAGCGCGCGGCGCAAGTCGGCGTCGCTGTTCACGAATTGCCGCGAGGGTTAGACATCGACGACCACCCAACGCTTCGACGATTGTGCGACGAACTGCTCGGGAAAGACTCACACGATGATGTTGCACCCCGGACCCGACAATTTCTGCACGAACTCGTCCGTCGCGAGGGTCCTGCGCGTATTTGGCATTAGTTCCGCGATGTGTGTTCAGGTTAGGATGGTTGAAACGGTCGCTATACCACGGCTGAATGACTAGTATTGCAAAACGAGCATTAGTGACGGGCGGTGCCGGCCTCATTGGTTCGCATGTCGTCGATCTCCTCATAAATAATGGCTGGAAGGTGCGAGTCGTGGATAATCTCGAGCCACAAACCCATCGCCGCGGAAAGCCCGCCTGGATCAACGAGAAAGCCGAATTCGTTCATGGTGATTTGCGTGATCGCGATACGCTCACGACCGCGCTCAATCATATCGATGTCGTTTTTCATCAGGCCGCTTACGGCGGTTACATGCCGGAGATTGCAAAATTCGTGCATGTAAATTCGCTGGGGACAGCTCAGATGCTTGAGGTGATCCGGGAAAAGGCGCTCCCAGTGAAAAAGGTGATTGTCGCTAGCTCCCAGGCTGTTTATAGCGAAGGAGCCGGCGAGTGTCCAGCGCATGGATTGGTTTTTCCGGCTGTGCGTCCGCTGAAACAATTGCGCAAAGGCGATTGGCAGGTGCATTGTCCCGTCTGCGGTGTGAGCACGACCAGTGTACCCACGCCGGAAAACGCGCCGATTGGTGGAGAAACGGTCTATGGCCTGACAAAAGTCGATCAAGAACGGCTGGTCCTGCTGTGGGGGAAGCAACTGGGCATTCCGGCAGTGGCGCTTCGTTACTCCTGCACATATGGACCCCGCCAATCAATCTTCAATCCGTACACCGGGGTGATTGCGATTTTTTGCACGCGTTTGCTGAACAACCTTCCGCCGGTCCTTTACGAAGACGGAGAGCAAACCCGGGATTTTTCATTCGTGGAAGATATTGCCCGCGCAAATTTGCTGGCGGCAGAGACCGACAAGCTCGACGGCCTGCCGGTGAACATTGGCAGCGCGTGTGGCACGCCGATCCGCGAAATCGCAGAACAACTGGCCGATATTCTGAAGATCGACATTGCGCCTGAGCTCAATGGCGAATTTCGACCTGGTGAAATGCGTCATCTCATTAGCGATACCACGCTTGCAGCCTTCGCGGGTTACCAACCGAGTGTTGATCTCAATGAAGGTATCAGCCGTTATATCGCCTGGGTCCGCTCGCAATCAGACATTCGCGATTACTTCAGCGAAGCTAGTGACATTTTAAAGAACAAAGGCATCGTTCATCGAGCAGATCGGTGATCCCGGCCGTCACGCTTCCAATTTTTTAATGCGCCGATGATTTAGCTGATGGCTGAGTGGCAAGTTTGTGATGAGCAGCATCTCGATCATCATTCCCGCGCTGAATGAGGAGGAGCCAATCGGCGGCGTGGTGCGCGAGTGTTTCGCGACCGGTTTGCCTAACGAGGTCATAGTCGTTGATAACGGCAGCACTGATCGAACAGCCGCTCGTGCGCGGGCAGCAGGCGCCCGCGTCGTAACGGCCCCGCGTGGATACGGACGGGCCTGTGCTGCTGGTGTCGGCGCGCTTTCGCCCGAATGTGACGTCGTGGTTTTTCTGGATGGCGATGGCAGCGACGTGCCTGCTTTCATGAATCAACTTGTTGATCCGGTAGCGCGCGGAACGCATGATTTTGTGATCGGCTCCCGTACGCGCGGACATCGCGAACCGGGCAGCATGAATCTGCAGCAAATCTTTGCTGGACGACTCGCCGGGTTGATTTTGCGGCTGCTCTACGGCGTTCGGTACACCGATATGTCGCCATTTCGGGCCATTCGTCGTGATGCCCTTCAACAACTCGGCATGCGCGAACAGACCTATGGCTGGAACCTGGAGATGCAGATGAAAGTCGCGCGCGGCGGACTGCGCATTCTTGAAATCCCTGTAAACCATCGGCGGCGCGCCGGTGGAGAATCCAAGGTGTCAGGCACGTTTCGCGGCACGTTTGTTGCCGGTGCCCGGATCCTTGCAACTTTAGTCCGCGTGGCCTGCGAATAGTTGATTCCATCTAGAAGTTCCGGGGTTTTCGTGTAGCGTCCATTAATGCTTTCGATGCTAGATCTTGAGAGATTTCGGACCACGCCGCTCACTCGTGAACCGTTTGATTTTCTTGTTGTTCCAGAGTTTGTCAGGCCCGAGGCACGCGGCGCAATCGACAAGGATTATCCGGTGGTTGATCGAGCCGGCAGTTTTCCGCTCGGGGAGGTAAGTTACGGCCCAGCATTCGCGAAGCTGATCGAGGAGATGCGCAGCGAAGACTTTCGCAAGGCTTTCGAAGAGAAATTCGGCATCGACCTCAGCAATCGCCCGGACATGATCACCGTCCGCGGGCGTTGCAGCGAGAAAGACGGGAAGATTCACACCGATTCCGAGACAAAGATCATCACCATTCTTATTTACATGAATTCGGCTTGGGAATCGCTGGGAGGCCAGCTGCGATTGCTGCGCTCCGGTGACAGCCTGGACGACATGATTCTCGAAGTTCCGCCCACGGAAGGTACGTTGCTGGCATTCCGCCGGAGCAGTAATTCATGGCATGGTCACAAGCCGTTCTCCGGTTCCCGGCGCGTGATTCAGTTTAACTGGGTCACCAGCGATGCTGTAGTGCGTCGCGAACAAAACCGGCACCGATTTTCTGCGTGGCTAAAAAAACTTCGTGGTGCGCTCTCCGGTGAAAAAAAGGCGGCTTAAGCGGCGGATCGTGTACAACACGCCGAGCTAGTCAATTTGACGTTGCCCATCGAGGGTTGAGCGTTGGTGCATCCCAAAAGCCCTTTGTGAACGCTCAGACTGAAGCTTCAACAAACCGCGACGCTTCGGCGCTGCGATCGAGAGAATTCTCGCGAATTTTGCTGATCAAACCGTCCGCGCTGGGCGACGTGGTGCATACCCTGCCGGTGCTCGTAAAGATACGGGCGCGTTATCCACAAGCTCGGATTGATTGGTTGATTACGCCGGAAAACGCGGAGGTGGTGCGCCATCATCCTGCGCTTTCGGATGTCGTTCTTTTTGCCCGTCGCGACTTCTCTAAACGCGGGCGTCGTTGGCGTGCGTTCTTGTCGTTTTTCGATCTCCTCAAAAAAATTCGGAACGCGAGGTACGACCTGGTGATTGACATGCATGGACAGGTGCGTTCGGCTTTTTTTTGCCTTATCAGTGGCGCGCCTGTTCGGATTGGGTTTGATCGGCCTATCAAGCGCGGGCTGACCCTCTCCACTGAGCACGATCTCAGGAATATCCCTAACCACGGGTGGCGCGGCGCGCGCGAAGGTTCGTGGATGGCTTACACGCATCGTATTCGCATTCCGACGCTCGATGTTCATGCCATCGACCGCTACCTTTGGGTGGGCGACCTTCTCGGCTTCGATGACAACCGGCCGGACTTATCAATTCATCTTTCTGCGCAAACCATCGAAAACGTCGACAGATTACTGGAAGAGAACGGCGTCACCGCCTCTCAGCCGTTGATTGTTCTCGTACCGGGAACTATTTGGGAGACCAAGCATTGGACCATTGAAGGATTCGCCGGGGTTGCGCGGGAATTTCTTCAGGACGGGTTTGCCGTGGTTTTGGCTGGAACCCAACGTGATCAACCGCGATGCCGACAAATTGCCGCGGCGGCTCCTGGCGTAACGAACCTTTGCGGAAAGACAACGCCCGCAGATTTGGCGGCACTGATTCGACGCGCGGAGGTCGCAGTCACTAACGACTCGGGGTCGATGCATGTTGCCGCATCGCTGGGCAAACCGATGGTGAGTGTTTTTGGTCCAACTAACCCGGTTCATATCGGTCCGTACCAGCGGCCGGAATCGGTGGTGCGCGTGGATCTACCTTGTTCGCCATGTAATTACAGGCGGTTAAGCCAATGCCCTTTTGACCATGCCTGCATGAAGCAGGTCACTTCCAAGATTGTAGTGGAACGAGTGCGAAAGATTGTTTCGGTCGCAAAGAATCGTCCAAATTTTGCGACATGTGCATCGAAGGCTGAGTAAAGCCCTCTAAGGCTTGGCACAAAGCTTGCAACCACTCATATTCGGAATGAGTGAGTAGAAGGAACGCAATTTTCGCCGGTCTGGTTGCTGGATTGCTCGCCGGCATCGTGATGACAACAGTGATGCTTTTGCTCGCTGTGCTCGGCGTTGCGACCCCTTTGGTGATCATCGGCGATCGTCTTTCGGTTTTCATCCCGCCTGGCCCGTTTCTTTCGATTATGGGTAGGGTCGGCGGGTACAATCATCTCAAGCAACTTGGCGTCGGATCAACAATAGCCGGCCAGCTATTTGTTGGCGCGATTGGCGGAGCAATCCTCGGGTTGTTGTTGCGCCGCCGTCAGGCCCAGATCTCCGCATTTTGGACGGCGATGGTTTTTGTCGTGCTGCCGATCATCGTATTTGCAATCGCGCTTTGGCCGGTTTTGGGAACCAGCTACATGGGGTTGCCGACCGGCGCGGCACGGCTGGTCACGCTGGTCGGTTTTGCGCTAGCCGTTTTTGCCTTCGAACGTACGTTGGTCGGCGGGTATCGATTTCTTGTACCAGGACGTGTCGGAGATCGCGACTATGAATTCAGTCCGGGGATCGGCCGGCGAGCCCTGGTGTTGGGCGCAATCGGGGTCGCTGTGACCGGGGGCGGGATTGCATTGGGCCGGAAATTGTATCGAGCTGCGACGTTTAGCTATGACGGCACGCAGTACAAAGGCCGCATCGTGGAACCGATCACCCCTAACGAGTTGTTCTATTGCGTGACTAAGAATGTGGTCGATCCGCAAGTCGACGTCGATCTTTGGCATCTTGAAGTAGGCGGTCTGGTAAAAAACGCGGCCACGTGGAAGTTCGACCACTTGTTGGGATTCGAAACGAAGAAGCAGGAGACGACGTTGATGTGCATTAGCAACGGTTTAGATGCCGGATTGATCAGCAATGCTGTTTGGACTGGGTTCCCGCTTCGAGATGTTTTGGACAGGGCGATTCCGCTAACTGGCGCGTCACGCGTGCGCTTTCACGGTGTTGATAATTACACCGATACAATTCCGCTCGAGACGGCGCTGAAACCGACCACGTTGCTCGCTTACGAAATGAACGGGGTCGAGTTGCCGGATCGGCACGGTTACCCGCTGCGCCTTATCGTGCCAGGTTACTTTGGAGAGAAACACGTGAAGTGGCTCACCAGAATCGAAGTGACCGATGCGAGCGCGAAAGGATTCTATGAGGCACAAGGCTGGGGCCCCGATTTCATCACGCCAACCAGATCCAGAATCGACGTGCCGGATGCCTGGTCTTCATTTTCGTTAGGCAAACTGAATGGGCCGATTGAAGTCAGGGGAATTGCATATGGCGGGGATCGCGGCATCTCCCGGGTGGAATTTAGCAGCGACGGCGGCAAATCCTGGCAGGACGCTGAGATTTATTACTCCGGCGGAAACCTGGCGTGGTCGCTTTGGAAAACCGAATGGATGCCGACCGAAGCGGGGTACCACTCGTTGGTTGTGCGGGCCACCGATGGTAAAGGCGATGTGCAGCAATGGGACGAAAAGAGAAACCCATTTTCCGGTACGGCGGGCTTGCATGAAATTGGCGTGAACGTGGTGGCATAGTTGCCTACCGCCCTGCCTCTGTTATCCGGTTGTTGCCGGAATGACTAACGTTTTGATCGCAACGCACTTCGTCGGCATTTCCTTGCGCTTTGTGCTAAATTTTATCGATGGAAAAAGTGATCATTATTGGAAGCGGCTGCGCGGGATTGACTGCGGCCATTTATGCCGCGCGAGGCAACCTTAGTCCGTTGGTTCTGGAAGGTCGCCATCCGGGTGGACAGCTCTCGACCACAACCCTGGTTGAAAATTATCCCGGCTTTCCTGAAGGGATCGAAGGGCCTCAGCTTGTTCTGAACATGCACAAACAGGCCGAAAAGTTCGGTGCCCGGTTTTCGTACGCGGAGGCCACCGATTTCGATGTGAGCAATAGTCACATTCGCATTAAAGCCGACGATGAATGGTTGGAGACCCAGGCATTGATTATCGCCAGTGGGGCTTCGGCACGTTACCTGGGGCTTGAGAACGAACAGAAACTGATCGGTCATGGATTGACTTCATGCGCCACATGCGATGGAGCATTTTATAAAAATGTGCCGGTTTGTGTCATCGGTGGTGGCGATTCCGCTGCGGAAGAAGCTTTATTTCTCACTCGCTTCGCTTCAAAGGTCTATTTGATTCACCGCCGGGAGACGTTGAGAGCCTCTAAAATCATGCAGGCCCGGGTATTTGCGAACAACAAGATCGAACCGGTCTGGGACACTGTGGTCACCAAATACATTCCCGATGAAAAAGGCGAGATGCGCGCCGTGCGACTGCGAAATGTAAAGACGAACGAAGAGCGGGAACTGGCGGTATCATGCGTGTTTGTCGCCATTGGTCACGACCCAAATTCCAAGGCCTTTCGAGGTAAACTCGAAATGGACGACGAGGGTTATTTGATCACAAAGAACCTCGTTGAGAGCAAGCACCCCGGAGTGTTTGTGGCAGGCGACGTTGCGGATCGCGTTTATAAGCAGGCTGTAACGGCGGCTGGTTCAGGCTGCGCCGCCGCAATGGACGCGGAAAAATACCTTAGCAAGCTGAACTCACCTTCCTGATTGCAAGCTGGCGCATCGTTGTCTTCCTGTCATTCCGGGCGCAGTCGAAAGATCTCTCTACTTTTTGCTGCAGATTTGCCTGCGATTAGCGATGCTTCCGCTTCGCTCATCAAGACAAACCAAACGCGTGAAAATCTGCGACCTCACCCAGTTTTACTCTCCACGAAGCGGCGGGGTGAAACGCTACGTGCACGAGAAAATCGCGTACATCGGTGATCGTTCGGCGGACGACTCTCACGTCCTGATCGTGCCCGGCCCTAAAAATGAAGTTAGAACAAATGGGCGGTCGCGAATTTATTCAATTCGATCTCCGTTGGTGTCGAGAAGCTCGCGATATCGTGCGCTGTTAAACCTGCGCGCAGTCGAAGAAATTCTGGACCGCGAACGTCCAGACCTTATCGAATCAAGCGATCCGTACCAGGTCGGATGGAAAGCAATTGCCGCAGGTCGAGCATTGAAAGTGCCCATAGTTGGTTTCTATCATTCTCATTTCCCCGAAGCGTATCTGCGCGGAACCGTAAAATTATTGGGCGAACGGGGCACGCAACGAGCTATGAAACTCACCCGCGCTTACGTGCGCAAATTGTACAATCACTTCCAAGCGACACTGGTTCCGTCCAAATCGCTTAGTGACCTGCTTTTAGAGTGGGGTGTGCGAAATGTGCGGCCCGTGCGGCTTGGGGTAAACACTGACATTTTTAAGCCCGTGCCTGATGACAAGGCGGCGACGCGTCAATCGTTACGGCTTGGTCGAGGACAGTCATTGCTTCTTTACACCGGGCGACTCGCCAGCGAAAAAAATACACAAACTTTGCTGCAAGCTTTCGCGATTCTCCGAGAGCGCGGACGGAGCGAGTTTCATCTGCTCGTGATCGGAGATGGGCCACACCGGGGCAAACTCCAAAAGTTACAGAGCCGTATCGCAAATATCTCCTGGATACCTTACTGCACCGACTCAAAGGAGTTGGCTCGTTACTATCGAGCCGCCGATCTCTTCGTCCATCCAGGCGTTCAGGAAACGTTTGGACTCGTGGCGCTGGAAAGCCAGGCCTGCGGCACGCCTGTGGTAGGGATCCGCGGGAGTTATATGGACAGCAATATTTGTCACGATCAAGCAGGCTGGGCGCAGGAAAACAGCCCTGAAGCGCTGGCCAATGCGATCGAAAATTTTAGCGCCGGAAAATTATCAACGTTAGGGAAGACTGCCGCGAGGACCGCCGAGAAGCTCTATAGTTGGCCACGCATTTTCGACGAACTTTTTTGCATTTATCGCGACGTTCGCGCAAACTATCGCCGATTTTAAGTCTTAGATGGTGGACGACGACCACAAGCCGTTCCTTATTCGTGGGTATCGCAGATCGGACCGCGAAGCGGTTCGAAAGCTCTGCTGTGATACCGGATTTTTAGGCGATCCGATTGATCCGGTCTATGAGGATCGAGAGTTGTTTGCTGATTTTCTCACGACCTATTACACCGACCACGAACCGCAATCGTGTTTTCTCCTGGAGGTTGATGGCGAGATCCGCGGGTATCTGTTGGGCTCGCGCAAGCCGCTCCGAAATCAGCTTTATGCGCTTTATCAAAATGTCTGGCTATTTTTCCGCGCCTTGACGCGCTATTTCCGGTACAATGAACGGTCGCGCCGCTTTGTTCGCTGGATCCTGGTGAACGGATGGCGCGAGGTTCCGGCGGCACCGAGACGCACGCCGCATTTTCACATCAATCTCCTGCCTGACGCGCGGAGGGTTTCGACGACTCGCGCCCTGATGAGCGCGTACTTGAGTTATCTCTATCGCTCGGGCGAGAAACGGGTTTACGGCCAGATCGTCACCTTCGAGAGTCGGCGCGGAGAGAAGATGTTCGAACGTTATGGTTTCAAGGTGCTGAACCGGGCGGAGATCACAAAGTACAAGGCCTTCTATCCGGAATCCGTTTATCTTAGTACCGTAATCAAGAATCTGGAAACGGCCGAACCGCTCTCAGTCACGACGCGTCCGCGTTTTTGATTCGGATGTGTTTCACGGCGCCGGCGTAATCGAAGCAATCGAGGATCCGGGACATTGGTAACAGCCACGTTACTTTTGCGCTATTGTGGCCAAAATTGTGCGGCATAAATTAAGTGCATTCCTTGAAAAGGGTGATCTCTTCAAGGGTTATCTCAGTGAAGCGCGTTCGACATTACGTATTTTCGCTCGGCGCGCTTCACTTCCACAAAGACCGCTTGGCTTTCTAACGAGTTGCGCACTTTTAATGCGAGATCGCCCCTCGGCGCGGCGTGCGCCGTGGAAATCTTCCTTCTCAAAAGAAGGGGAGCCCAGCAACTTCATCGTCACGCGTTGAACGGACTTGTCACGATGCCCTGTTCTGGACGACACTTGCAGTCCGAATCCCGGAAAGCGGGTCACATGGGCGACAGGCTCGCCGCACTTAAGGAGAATCCACAATGAAAAAGAACCATCTTCATGCAGGGAACACGACAAAGAAACTATCGGCGCGAGCGAGGATCGCCTTTTGTGCCGTGAGCGTCGTCACGGCAGTCGCTCTGGTCGGCGTCGCTTTAGCGGCCGACCC
>DASREH010000119.1:0-7892 GCA_035652195.1 Candidatus Udaeobacter sp.
GTTGATGCCACGATGATTGTGATCGGCTCGATGATCGGGTCCGGGATCTTTATCACTTCGGCGGAATCATCGCGGCTAAGCGGCGCGCCGGGCTGGTTGCTTCTGGCATGGGGCATTGCCGGCTTGTTAACAATTACTGGCGCGTTGTGCTGCTCGGAGCTGGCTACCATGATGCCGCGAGCAGGCGGCGTTTACATTTTTCTGCGTGAAGCCTACGGGCATTCCATTGGATTTTTGTACGGCTGGACTTTGTTTCTGGTAATTCAAACCGGCACGATTGCTGCCGTAGCCATCGCATTCGCAAAATTCCTCGGTGTTTTTGTCGCCGCCGTTTCGCCGGAAAACTATCTGGTCGCGCCAATTTCATTCGGTAGCTACGCAATCAGCCTTTCTACTGAACAACTGGTCGCGATCGGGTTGATCGCATTGCTGACCTGGACGAACACGCGCGGGCTGGAGATAGGAAAAATTGTCCAAAATACGTTCACGTTCGCGAAAACAGCGGCGCTCGCCGCCGTTGTGGTGATTGGCCTCTCGTTAGGCTGGAAAGCGAGCTCTGCCGCACTGAGTTCAGCCTGGTGGAACTCCTGGGCGAATGGATGGAGCCCGCAAACCGCACAGCCCGGCCTTACAATTGCGGGCGGCCTCGGTTTGGCGCTGCTGTTTGGAAAATCAATGGTCGGGCCGTTGTTTGCACAAACCGCTTGGACAAATGTGACATTCATCGGCAGCGAAATACGCGATCCGGGCAAAAATCTTGTCCGCGCGCTTGTGATCGGCTGCGGCGTCGTGGTGGTCTTGTATTTGCTTGCGAATCTTGCGTACATCGCGGTGTTGCCGTTCCCGGAAATCGAGCACGCACCACAAAATCGGGTAGCGGTGGCCATGATGAGGGCCATTTTCGGACCGGTTGGCGCGATATGCATGGCCGCGGCAATCATGGTTTCTACTTTTGGGTGCAACAACGGTCTGATTCTTGCGGGGGCCCGGGTTTACTATGCGATGGCGGCCGATGGCTTGTTCTTCAGAAAAGTTGGAACTACAAATCGCTTTCACGTTCCAGCGGCTGCGTTGATCGCGCAGGGAATCTGGACCGGAGTTTTGACTCTGCCGCGAACTGTCACGATGAACACGACAACGCACCAGGTCGTTCATGGAAACGTGTACAACCAACTGCTCGAGTACATCGTGTCAGCTGATTTGGTTTTCTACATTTTGATGGTCCTGGCCGTGATGATTTTGCGACGAACAAAACCTCACGCCGATCGGCCATATCGGACCTGGGCTTATCCAGTCGTGCCGATCGTCTCCGTGCTGCTCGCGGGGCTGTTGATTGTCGATCTTGGCCTTCTCGCGCCTGCAACTTCGGGCATCGGGATTGTGATCGTGTTGACCGGTGTGCCCGCATACTTTTTCTGGCGCAAGTGCGGTGCGATTACAGAGAATCCAGCTGGCGTTTGAACCGCGAAAGTTGTTTGTATGCCTGCAAAATCAAAGAAACAGCAAATGGCCGCTGGCGCCGCGCTTGCCGCCAAACGCGGCAAACGTTCCAAATCGTCGCTCAAAGGCGCTTCGCGAGGGATGTACAAATCGATGAGCGAAAGAGAGCTGCGCCGAGTGGCCAAGACAAAGCGCAAAGGCAAACCAACAAAGACGAAGAGACGCTAGGGGATCGACGAAGGCTGCGTTTGTTGGCTTTTCTGCAGAATGCCCATGACCTGTCTCAAAGGTTCTGCGCTTACCTTACTTGTTCCAGTAAACGGGTGATCAAGAACGTAGATCAGAAATAGAATCAATGTGATGGTCACCGTAAGCGAGCCCGCAATCAGGTATTGGGCCCTGATGTTTTTCATCCCGAATACATAGGTGTAAGAAATGCTGATTACGCTGCCAACAAGCAGCACCAACCAGACAACGGATGGCACCGTGTCGTTCCCTGCAAAGATTCTAAGTCTGCGGTATTCAGCGAGATTGTTAAACCGCTTTAGGGCTTCGGCGTAGATTTCCCGGTTAGGAACTGTGTTTTCATTTATTTGATAAAACTCGTTGATGAGATTTATCATGGCTTGGTTGGAATGCAGGCTGACTTCGCCTTCGGACATTCTCTTCAGTTCGTCATCGTAAACCGAAGTGACATAATCCAAAAGCGTCCGCCGGATGCGTTCACCTGATGGCTGTGGGAACACTTGTGTAATGTGAAAAATGTCAGCGACCTCATTGGCCTCCAGTTGCAGGTTTTTTGTCGCTTCGTCGTATCCGCTCCAGGTTACAAAGACCACAAAGGCGAGCAGCACGCCGTAAAACAGGCCGAACGCGTTGAAAATGATGGCAGCTACCTCGTGATTTTCCTTTAGGACCTCCGCTGAATACTTCCTTCGCACCAGATAAAGGCCCGCGAGCGCCAGGAAGGTGGTGATTGCCGATACGATGAAAAACGAAAGCGGTGGCGGTAAGTTGAGTAAGAATTGCACGGCCTTTCAAACTTCTCGCCAGAATTTGCTACGCTTGTCGAGAGAAAAGAATCGATTTTGGCCGGCCAACTGGCCAGAATGCGCACCGATCATGAAGACGACTGTTCTTTTTGGACTTCTGTGGCTCGCACTGGGTGGAGGCGTTTTGGCTGACGACACATTCGCTGGCGGAATTGTTTACGGTCCCAAGGCTGCGTTCAATATCAAGGCGCCGGCAGGCTGGGTCCTCGATAACAACGCGGGGACTGAGCAGGGCTTACCCTGCGTTCTTTATCCAAAAGGATCTACATGGTCCGATGCTAGCGCGATCATGTACGCGAAAATCGCCGGCACAAATTACGAGGACGTTGAAAAGTTTGTCGCCATGGCAATGCAGCAAATGGAAAAGGTGCACGGCAAACCCAAAGAGAAAGTGGACTCCGGGAAAACCGGCGACGGACAGGCGTATTTCATTAACGAATATCCAGCCACCAGTTCATATTCACAGTGGGAGCGGGTCGCTTACATCCAATTACCCAAGGCGGTCGCCTATATCGTTTTCTCTGCACGAGATGAAGCGAGCTATCGCCAATATTTTCCGGCGCTCAACGAAGTACTTAAATCGTTCGCCTACATGAAAGTCGAAGGCGATCACAAGCCACGTTGAACCCGATTGGTAGCGGTATAGCTTCTTACCTCGACGATACACGCGGGCGAAGCGACTCGGCGAATACGAGATCACTTCTGACGCCTCAGACGAAAACCATCAGCGTGCGCACCCGAACCGCTGGCGTACTCGATTAATCCAACACCTTTTTTCCAGACAATCTTTTTAAAATGACCCGAGGGATGGCTGGAATCGTAAATGCAAAGATCGCCTTTTAGGGAGATCGACGTTTTCCATAGTCCATCTTCCTGGTTGAACTTGCCGGTTGTGATTCCGTAGATGTCGGCTGGCTCGAATTGTGGCGGCTTATCCAATCCGGAGATTTTCTTAACCGCAGTCTCATTATCCTCTTCATTTAAGAGAACGATTCGGTCATCGGTAACGATGAAGTAATCCGGCCGGATTTCACGTTTCTGCGATGCCTTCGACTGGAGATCGGTGAATTCTATTTTGAAAATGGCTCCCCACGGCATGCTGGCGAGTCGTGTTGTGATCACCCGCGCGCTCAGCGGGATTTCATCCTGCTGAATCTCGTCGCCCCATTCGGATCCACGGAACGTTGTAGCCACAGGCTTGCCGTCTGAAGCGTTGAGAAATGGATTCGCAGCCTGACTGGCAACGGGCAACAAGATCGAAGCGATGAGCGTCGCGATTTGGCGGGGGTTCACCGCGTTATCCTAACGACCCCGCGATTGACAATGCACGCCCAAATTTCCTAATCTGCCGGCCTGAAAACCCTCCAGTTACCAGCTCTAACTTTCGTGCTCCTTGTGTCATCTTTGCAGGCGCAGGATGCGAAGTTCGCGGCGGACAATTTGAAGTACAGTCGCGATTTTTATTCAAAGGTTCATTTCGTCGCGATCGCGAAGCTTGATTTCGGTCCAGGCGGCACCGCTCAATTTAAGTACGACCGTTATTCCGACGGTGGTCCTGAACGACTACAGGCGGGGGATGGCGAGTTTGTCCGGAAGGACGGAAAAACATGGCTGAGGTCGAATGATTGGGGCGAAACTGGCAAGCCGGTGGACGCGCAAACATCGAAGCGGCTGAACAACTGGGTTGGCTTGATCAATTCACGGGTCAATGGCGAGCCTGCTTCAAATGATCCGACTGAAGGCGGAACTGTTCTGAAATTCCAGGGAAAACATGATGAAGGCGAGCGGGAAGAATTCGTGTTTGAGGAATCAAAAGAAAAACCCAAAGCGAAGCATTATCCTCGAGTCATTTTCGGGCAGTTTAAGAACGCCAAAGGCGAACACGCCTTGCTCTCGCATTTCTCCGGACCGATGCAGCTCGGCGCACGCGAGGCGGACGTTGACATCAGTTTCAGCCATCTGGTCGCAGTGAAGATTGAGGAAACAGTGCATGACTCATCATCGCGTGCGTCGTCTCCGGCGCCTGAAACCTCTGGTGAAGATGTGGCTAACACTGGCATTGAAAAAAGCCCTTCAGAAGTAACAACAGAAAGTCTTTTGGGTGGCAAACTCAGGTTCGAATTGACTCCGGATTTCTCCGTGGATCCCGATGATCCTAAAGAACCAAAAACGGTGGCGAAATTCTCCGGGCCAGATGGCGCGTGGGGGATTGTTTTGCGCGGCTCGCACGGGCTCACACCAGACCAGCTCGATGGTTATCTAAAGATGCGTGTGGCCGAATACAGCAAGGGCTTCAAATGGCTACCGAAAGATTCCAAGCTCCATTGGCTGAAGAAAGAAATCGTCACAATTGATGGCCGTAAGTGGGCAGACTGGCGGTATGTCCCAATGCTAAAAGGAGAAAAAGATTATTTGTATAATCCCGTATTTACTCGCTTCCTTACGACTTCTTACAAGGGCCAGCTCCTGGAAATCAGTTTCACCTCAAATCTCAATACCGATCCCAGGTTAAAACAGACAATCGACCACATCATGGATTCGGTCCATCTCGAAGAATGAAAATATGAAAGAATTTTTGTTTGTGGCGTTCGCCTGTTCCATCGGGTTTCCGTACGTCGGCGTAGCGGCAGAGCAGATCAAATATCTCTCACCGGACGGGCGTTTCGGCCTGCGTGTTACACAGCCAGCGAACGATGAATATCACCCCACGGTCGAGTTGATTGAAAAGGACACGGGTAAGGTCATGGTCACTCTGCACAGCGGCGCTGATACTGACCTGTTTGATGCGTCTGAGTGCGTTCTGGTGTGGTCGGCCGATTCGAAGTCAGTGGCGTACGGTTTTCGCGCAAGTCCACCCGGCGTGAGGGAAGTCGAGCACGGGACGCTAGTCTGCTTTTGGAACGGCTCGAACTTCGATAAAGTATTTTTACCTGAGAACCTGCCCACGCCGAAGCTCAAGTTTCCAAAAGGAAAAGGTATAGACGTGAAGCCGTATGGAGGTGGCGTGACACCGGTAAAGTGGCTGACGCCACGGGAACTGGCAATGTCCAGCGAAAACATGGTGCTCTCGGAAGACGATGACAAAAGCTACACTGGCGTTCTGTCATTTACGATTTCGTTTGATGCTCAGAATCACGCCTCTGTCGGAAAAATCGGAAAGACAAAGACGAAAGTGGAGTGACGAAGCAACGGATCGACATAATGAAATCATTCTCGGTCCTGATCGCAATCTTGTCCGGTGTTATCGGTTGCGGGGTTTTAGTTTTCGCGGATGAAGATGCTGAAACCCAGGAGGAGGATTCCTCCGCCGGTCTACCCGAGCAGTACGCGAAAGATTATCTCGTTGCCGGTACGACAGTTTCGCCAGACAAAAAATTCGCTGTCATTTATCCGACGCTCGAAGCTGAAGAAGCTGCCGAGGATGCGAATCAACCGGGCCGCATCAAGGATTACGTCGTTGCGCTGCATCCCTTCGCGGTCTTAGGCGAGTTACAAACAAAGTTTCCTTATTTTCAAAATGAAAACCACGGCGGGATTAGTGCGCAATGGTCGAATGACAGCTCAGTCGCGTTGGTTACACTCGGCGGTAAATGGGGACCCCACGATGTTTTCCTGCTTGAATTCCGCGATGGCACGTTGACTCGCACAACCAACATCCTTGCCAAGGCGCACGATCTCTTGTTGCCAGACTTCAGGAAATCCAAAGCCGAGCCTTATAATGACGTTTTCGACTTCGTTTTCGATGATGAGGATGGACCGGTGTTCAAACTCGACGGCTCCAACAGCGTCGTGATTGATGGTGATGCAGTGACTGACCCCAAAGGCATATCCAAACACAGATGGTCGGCACACTTAGAAGCCGTATGGGAAGTTCCGGAGGGCAAATTTGGGTCGCAGAAGATCACGCGATTGACTCGAAAACAGAATAAGTGATTGGCGGTCCGAGGCCCCCCACCTTGCCGATCAATGTCGCTAATGAATCAGGGACGTACTGCCTAAACTCCACAGGCTACCGAGAGCAATTCTTCAATCTTGTTCGGATTACACCTGTAGATCGTCGTTGTGCCTCCCTCGTAATATTGCGATGCGACGACGACTTCCATCTTGCCGTCGCCATCCAAATCGAGTACGGCGATTATCTTGTAAGTGTTCGGTGCATTGAAGCTCGACTCTTCGTCGTCCTTGTAAGCCTTGGTGTAAAATTCGCCTTGTACAAGCTGTGTTTGGACTTTCCCGTCCACAACGCGTCGTAACAAGACCATGGAATAACTCCCGGCCGGCGATCGCATCGGCGCGCCTTCTTCCTTTTGGAAATAATTCGTGGCGTTGATCAACACTTCCTCTTCGCCATCGGCGTCCAGATCGACGCGCAGAATCTTTTCAATTTTCACTTCTGGCTTGTCGATTCCTTTCGTTTTCAGGAAATCGCGCGCGGCATCGACATAAACTTTTTGGTTGGCATCAAGGACTTGCACCTTGCGCGGCAATGCAGTCCATGGCGCAGCCAGCGCGATGGCAGCTTTGTCAGGGCTTGGCGATAGCGAGACTGTGAGCACATCTGAGCAGACATCCTCTTCTGATGGTTTTGGCCGGCCACCTTTGGCTTCACCGAGTGACTCGGTCAATCCGTAGAGGTGATACGTCATCTCACCTTTTAGCATCCCGGCTGCTTTTTCCGCTTTGATCCATTTGCCTTCGGTGGTTGCACCGAAGAGATACCCGGTCTGTACCTCTACGATTGGGTGGAGTTCCGCGGCTGGAGCTGCAGCGCAGAAGAATAACGTCCAGATAGCCAGGAAGCACCTAACAAGTTTCACGGTCACATTATGACTGTCGTTCTTTAATGGACAACAATATTTCGGACACCGCTTCATTGCGCGGTTTGGCGCCAACATTGCCTTTGCCGTGAAGGCGAACACTCACCGCGTTGGCTTCCAAGTCGCGTTTTCCGATCACGAACATGGTGTGAACTTTCATTTGCTCGGCCCGCTGAATCTTGCCGTTGATCTTGTCACTGCTGTCATCGATTTCAGCGCGAACTTGATGAGCCCGGAGCTCTTTCAAAATCGAGCGCGCGTACTCCAGCAGCCTGGGATCGTCTCCAATGGTTAAAATGCGAACCTGCTCCGGCGACAACCAAAGCGGAAAATTACCGGCGTAGTGCTCGATCAGAAACCCTATAAAACGTTCGTGTGTTCCGAGAGGGGCCCGATGAATGCAGAGTGGTGTCTTCTCGGTGTTATCGCGATCTTTGTAAACGAGATGGAACCGGCGCGGCTGCGCGAAATCGACCTGGTTCGTGGCGAGTGTGAACTCGCGACCGATGACGCTCCAGACCTGTACATCGATCTTGGGTCCGTAAAACGCGGCTTCGTTCGGCACTTCAACGTAATTGATTCC
>DASREH010000120.1:0-3019 GCA_035652195.1 Candidatus Udaeobacter sp.
ACAGAAACAACGCCATCGAGCCGGCACTGCGGCAGTGCCTCCTGGATGTTGAACACGAGCGCCTCCGGTTCCGCCAGCCCCGTGGTTTCGACGACGATGACTTCGGGCGCAATTTTCTCGATGATTTCAGTTACCGCGGCCTCGAACTCACCTATCAACGAGCAGCAGACGCAACCGCCTCCCAGTTCCGAAATGCGGACGTTTTTGCCTTCGATCACTTTCGTGTCGATAGCGATCTCGCCGAATTCGTTCATTACAACGGCGATTTTCGCAGGACGTACATCCAGGATATACCTCAGCAATGTTGTCTTGCCGCTGCCAAGCGGACCGGTGATGAGAGTGATGGGCGTGCGAACCATTTTAAGAATGACATCAAACGAAACGGCGTGTAGACGACTGGCCGCTGGGCCGCGAATCTCGATATTCGGATTTCGAATCTCTCAATTTCATCCTTTCACGTTTCCGATCGGCGTGAATCGCGCGATCGGCTTGCTAATTCCGGCCAGCTCAGTCGCTGCGATCACTTCATCGATGTTCTTATAAGCGGCCCCGGCTTCTTCGGCCAAGCCAGCCCACGAACTGCTGCGGACGTAAATGCCGCGCGCCTCCAAGTCGCGCTGCAGTTGTTTGCCATGCCATTGTTTTCGCGCTTTGGTGCGACTCATGGTGCGACCGCTTCCGTGCGCGGTACTGAAAAACGTTTCTGCGCCTGACGCAGTGCCCGCCAGTAGATACGATCCGGTTTCCATCGAACCACCGATAATCACCGGTTGACCGATGTCGCGATAACGCGCGGCTACTTCCTGATGCCCCGGACCGAACGCGCGCGTTGCACCTTTACGGTGAACAAGCAGCACTTTTTCTTTTCCGTCTACGACATGGCTTTCCAATTTCGCAGTGTTGTGTGAGACATCGTAAATCATTCGCATCCCGAGATCATCGGCGCTGCGACCAAAGACCCCGGAAAAAACTTCACGGATCCTATGGAGAATGACCTGCCGATTGGCGAATGACATGTTCAATCCACACTTCATCGCAGCGAAATAATTACGGCCTTCCGGCGATTTGAAAGGCGCGCACGCAAGCTCGCGGTCCAAGATTTTGATTCCATATTTTGGCTCCATCACTTTCAAGAAAGTCTGAAGATAATCAGTCGCGACCTGGTGCCCGAAACCGCGACTGCCGCAATGGAACATCACCACGACCTGGTTTGGGATAGTAATTCCAAATTTTTCAGCGAGTTGTTTCTCGCGCACGTCCTCTGGCCGCGCGACTTGCACTTCCAGATAATGATTACCGCTACCCAGAGTTCCAACCTGGTTGTATCCCCGATCGATTGCGCGTTCACTGATTTTCGATGCGTCAGCGCCGCCAATGCAACCATTCTCCTCGGTAACTTCAAGGTCCTCCTCCCATCCGTACTCGCGCTCAACGCACCAGCGCGCGCCCTGTTCGACAAGATCGCGGAAATCGTGGCGCGACAATTTGAGAAAGCCATAACTTCCGACTCCGGCGGGAACACTCTCGTAAAGCCGGTCAACGATCTGCCTCAAACACGGACGCACATCATCGAGCGTGAGATTGGTGACAACCATGCGCATGCCGCAGTTGATATCGAACCCGATGCCACCGGGTGAAATGACACCGCCCTCGTTTATGTCCATGGCTGCGACCCCGCCGATGGGAAACCCGTACCCGCTATGCCCGTCCGGCATACAGAGCGCATAACGAGTAATGCCGGGCAGTGTGGCAACGTTACTGATCTGCTGGTAAACCGCTTCATCCATCTCGCGAACCAGCTTTTCCGTTGCAACGATCCGTGCCGGAACGCGCATGCCGATCTTATAGCTGACAGGCAACTCCCAAACCGTGTCGGAAATCTTTTGGAGATTGTCGATGATGGCCATGGGCGGAGTCCTTCAGCAAAAAATCGTGTGTGATCGGCGGGAAAGTTTCCCCAGGATTGAAAATCCAACGCTCAACAACGGCTGACGTTTAATCAGCGTTGATGTGAGAAGCTACTTGTTCGAAGTTTTTCTCGGACTTGCGTCGCGGCGGTGACCGGCTTGTTTTGCTCGAACTCTAAGTTTCGCTCCCACTTTTAAAAACGAATCCACCCACCAGAACACGTTCTCCTCGCGCACCACGCGTCTCATCCGCTTCATGCGGGCGGTGCGCTCGGCATCGCTCATCTGGAACGCTCTTAAAATTGCATCAGCCATTTGCTCGACGTCGTAAGGATTAACCAGGAGCGCACCGGATTTGAGTTGCTCCGCAGCTCCAGCAAACTGGCTGAGGATCAGCACCCCATTTTCCTCCGTTCGGCAGGCACAGTACTCCTTGGCTACCAGATTCATTCCGTCCTTGAGTGGAGTGACGAAGGCCATGTCGCAAGCCCGGTAGTGCGCAAGGAGGTCTTCGCGATCGAGACCCCGAAAATGGTATTGCACCGGCAACCAATCGCTGGTGGAGAAGCGTCCATTGATGTCGCCGACCAGGCGGTCGATGCGCTGCTTGAATTCGTGATACCGCGGAATCTCTACCCGACTCGGCACCACCACCTGAATAAGCACCACCCGTCCGCGTAGTTCCGGATAACGTTCCAGCGCGTCGCGGAAGGCGCGTAATCGCTCGGGAATGCCTTTGCTGTAATCAAGCCGGTCCACACCCAGAATCAGCTGGCGATCACGAAAACCAGCACGCAAGTTCCGCGATCTTCGCACGACGTCGTCGGACTTCGCCCCCTTCTCGAAAGAATCGAACTCGATGCCAATTGGGAAATGCCCGAGACGGATTTCGCGGTTTTCGAAACGAACCAATTGCAGTTCGCGACGTGGCACGACGCGTGCATCTGACATTACGCGTCGCACGCACCCCGGAAAATTCCGAAGATCCCGCCGGGTCTGAAAGCCAATCAGATCGAATTGAAGCAGGGCCCGCAGTAAGCGCTGCTGCTGCGGAAGCTTCGCGAAGATGTCATATGGCGGGAAAGGAATGTGCAGAAAGAATGTCAACGCAG
>DASREH010000121.1:0-5485 GCA_035652195.1 Candidatus Udaeobacter sp.
TGCGGCTCGGGAGAGCGCGTCTCTCCCGAGCTGCGCTCCAAGTAACTCACAAAGATTCACCTCCAATAACAGCGGCGTTCATCGAACACCGCCGTTACAATTCCCGAAGTTGTGATATATTTCGCCAATGCAAACGCCTGAAATTACCGCCTATTTAAAGACCTATTGTGGCTGGAGCGCCGGTGTGCGTGCCGTGCTGGCCAAATACAATCTTCCCTACACAGAAAAAGACATCATCCAAAACCCTGCTTTCCGTTGGGAGATGGAAACCAAGAGCGGACAACCTCTGTCGCCCTGTGTCGAAATCAGCGGGCATATGCTGGCGGATGTGAGTGGCGAAGAAGTCGAGAAGTACTTGATCGACAATAACCTCGTTCAACCCAGCAACGCGGCTACGGACGTACCGACCAACGCGCCATGTGCCAACGAACAGCACGAGGGCGTTGTGAAGCTCAATTTGTAATTGCCAAACGGTTACAACGTTAAATGGGCTGAATCGTTGAACTGCTGAGAGGTTAATGAGTCAAAGAGGTTAAGCCGCTTTTAACCTTGTAACTCGTTTGATGCTTTTAACCTTTCAGTGATGGAATTCTTCGCTCGTCTTCGATCGAGGAAAAAGAAAGGCGGAAGCCGTCTTTTTCGATACGGCTGGAAAATAACGCTCCTGCTCCTGTTCGCAGGAGCGGGTTTCGCTGTTTTTCTTTTTTACGGCGCCTGGGCTTCAAGCTTCGACATGAAAAATGTCGGAGAAATGCCGGAGCGAAATACGGTTTACGATGTGGACGGCAAAATTTATAGCCGCCTGGCGGGAGCGAACCGGCTGAAAGTATCGCTCAGTGAAGTCTCGCCTTTCTTCATCACCGCCGTGCTGGCGCGCGAGGACAGCCGCTTTTACGATCACAAGGGCATTGATTGGCGCGGGATCATGCGTGCTTTGGTTCGCGATATCGCGAGCGGATCTGCCAAGGAAGGCGCCAGCAGCATTACTCAGCAACTCGCACGCAACAGTCTTCCCCTGGGTGGCCGCACTCTCAGCCGGAAAATACTGGAAGCGATGGTAGCGCTGCGAATCGAACGCGAATTTACCAAACAGCAGATCCTGGAGCTTTATGTAAATCGGATTTATTTCGGCAACGGCTGTTACGGAGTCGAGACCGCATCGCAAGCGTACTTCGGAAAGAGCGCTGCAAATTTGAATCTTCCCGAAGCAGCGCTCCTCGCCGGTTTAATCAGGAGCCCAAACCGCTTATCGCCGCTCAAGAACCCCGAAGGCGCGAAGATTCAACGCAACACTGTTCTGGATCGAATGGTGACGTTAAAGAAACTTTCGCCCCCGGATGCTGAAGCCGCCAAACGCGCAAATGTGGTCGTGCATCCAAAGCGCATGCCTTTTGTTCAGGAAAACTACGCGATGGACGCGGTGCAGCGCGATTTGAACATGCTGCTGACCCAGGACCAAATCGATGACGGCGGAATGTCGATCTACACGACGCTGGATCCTGCCGTCCAAAATGCGGCGCAGGACGCGCTCGAGACGCAGCTCACCAAAATTGAGCATCAATCAAATTTTCATCATCCCATAAAGGCGAATTATCATCCTCCGGAAAACGGAGAGGGGGATTCAGCCATGCCTTATTTGGAAGGCGCGGTGGTTGTCATCGACAACGCCAGCGGTGGAATTCGCGCCCTTATGGGTGGCCGTGATTATGGACAAAGCAAATTCAACCGCGCACTTGCTCCGGCGAACCGTCAGGTCGGCTCTGCATTCAAGCCGTTCGTTTACGCAATCGCTTTCAGCCATGGGCTGTTGCCCGGCGCTGCGATAAGTGACGGTCCCATTCAGCCTGGTGAAATCGAGGGCGCCGGAAACTGGTCGCCCGGCAATTCCGATGGAACGTACGGCGGCATCCGTCCGTGTTCCTATGGACTGATTCATTCGCGTAATACGATGAGCGTGCGCGTTGGACAATTCGCCGGACTGGATGCCGTTCAAAAAGTGGCCAACACACTCGGTATCTCCGACAAAATTCCGCATGGTCCAGCCACCTACATCGGTTCGTTCGAGAGCGACCTGAAAGATCTAACCGCTGCGTATTCTGTTTTTCCAAATGCCGGAGTCCGAAAGCAATCTTACATCATTGAGCGCATTGATGACGCCAACCACAAGCCAATCTATCGTTCCGCTCATATCACCGTGCCGGCGCTCGATCCGGGTGCGGCGTGGATGACCTCACAGTTGATGGAAGAAGTTTTGACGCGTGGAACTGCTTCCGGTGCGCGTTCGCTTGGGTTCAAGCTACCGGCGGCTGGCAAGACCGGGACGACCAATGATTATAAGGATGCGTGGTTCCTCGGCTATACCAGTACGCTAACCTGTGGTGTCTGGGTCGGGTTCGATCAACCGACAACGATTGTTTCACGCGGTTACGGGGCTGCGCTTGCCCTTCCAGTCTGGACGCAGGTCATGAGCAAGGCATCGCGTCATTATCCGGCAGAGGAACTGCAGCCCGCAATGCCGCTGCAACATGCCAGAGTCTGTTCGATCTCCAATCAGCTTGCTACGACAGGATGCATGTCGGCCGGGTCTGCGTACGACATCGATTTACCCGTTGATAAAGTGCCTACTGCTCCGTGCCAGGTGCACGGAGGACAGCAATTCCCTTTTGCTCAGCAGTTCCAGCGAGGACCCCAAAAAGCTTTTTCGTTTCCAGGCCGCGTCTTCAAATCGTTTCGTAAATTGTTTGGCGGCCGATAAGCTTTTCATGTTGAGTTACTGGTCACGGAAGAGGCAGCTCGCGAAAATTGAACACGCTTGTTCGTGTTCATGTCTTACACGAAGTCGGAGTCACCAACTTTGTCGTGAGCAAAATCGACTTCACGGTTAATGGGACCACACATGTTGTCGATGTTGACGACGATACTCCATTGCTTTGGATTATCCGCGATCATCTCGGATTGACGGGCACGAAGTTTGGCTGCGGTGTTGGCGTTTGTGGCGCATGCACTGTGCTCGAAAATGGAAAAGCAGTCCGCGCCTGTCAGGTCCCAGCTTCAACGGCAGCCTCTCGCAGCTTTGTCACAATTGAGGGATTGTCACCCGACGCAAGCCATCCCTGTCAGCGCGCGTGGCTTCAGGAGGAAGTGGCGCAATGCGGATATTGCCAGGCAGGAATGATCATGACCGCGTGTGCCTTGTTGCAGGAAAACGCAAATCCGAGCGACGAACTCATCGACAATGTGATGTCCGAATCAGTTTGTCGCTGTGGGACGTATCCACGCATGCGCAAAGCGATACGACGCGCGGCGAATGAAATGCGCGAGAAGAAATCATGAATACTTCGCGTCGCACATTTTTGAAAACCGCTGCGCTCAGCGGCGCGGCACTGGTCATCGGTTTCGACGGACGTCGCTTGCTTCATGCGAGCGACCCAACTGTGTTGGCCTCCTTCAAACCGAACGGATGGGTCGCCATCAATTCTGACGGTGCTGTGGTTGTGACCATCGGTAAATGCGAAATGGGTCAGGGTGTTCGCACATCGCTGGCCATGATTTTGGCCGACGAACTCGAAGCGGATTGGACCAGGATCAAACTACTGCAGGCAAGACCGTCAGCCGATTCCGATCTCGGAACCGGCGGAAGCGATAGTATGGCCAGCGGTTGGAAACCACTGCGCCAGGCGGGAGCTGCCGCCCGCGAGATGCTGATCACAGCCGCAGCCACTCAATGGAAAGTGGACCGCGACAGCTGCAAAGCAGTAAACGGTGCAGTTGAGCACGCCGCCACCGGGCGCCGCCTGGATTACGGCTCGTTAGTCGTAGAGGCAGCTAAATTGAAATTGCCTGAGAATCCGCCGTTGAAGAATGCGAGTGATTTCAAAATCATCGGTCATCGCATCGCGCGAATCGATGGAGCGGACATCGTCACGGGCAAGGCGCATTATGGAATCGATATAAAACTCCCGGGAATGTTGTACGCGTCACTCGAACGGCCGCCGTTCTCAGGCGCGCGAGTGAAGAGTCTGCGCGAAAACGATGCCCGGTCTGTTCGCGGTGTAAAGTCAGTGATCGAATCGCCGCGTGGAATCGCCGTTCTCGCCGATTCTACCTGGGCTGCGATTAAAGGTCGCGCTGCGCTTGCGGTGGAATGGAGTGAGCCGCCAAAAGACTCGTTCGATTCAGAGGAACATTGGAAACGGCTCGAGACTGCGGCACGGGAAACGGGAGTCATTACTCGCGACGAGAAAGCGCCGGAGGGAACGGCTGCGGTGACAAAAACAGTAGATGCAGTTTATCGTTATCCATTTTACGCACACGCGCCGGTCGAAACCATGAATTGTGTGGCCGATGTTGGCGCAAATCGCTGCACGATTTGGGCTCCAACACAGGCGCCGGAACGGCTACAGAACCAGGTAGCCAAACTGCTGGGCATCGCGCCGGCCAATGTGGATGTAAATATCACTTTGATTGGCGGTGGCTTTGGCCGGCGACTCGCTGTCGATTATGCCGTCGAAGCGGCAGATATCGCACGAGCAGCCAAAGCTCCGGTGCAACTTCTTTGGTCGCGTGCTGACGACATGAAGTGCGGCCATTTCCAGGCAGCATCGGTTCATTACCTTGTCGCCGGATTCGATGCCAAAGGGCAACCGCTTTCGTGGAAACACACCAAAGCCGGTTCATTTCATAATATTTCGCCACTTGATCCGGAGGAAATGCGCGATACCGCATGGTACCAGGATTGGTCGTGGGGTTGTTACGATGTTCCGTACGCGTTTTCTTCGATTCAAACCGGCTATGTCCCGGTTGATTTGCCAGTGAAGCATGGGCCGTGGCGTTCTGTGTTCGCACCTTCAAGCGTTTTCGCGCGTGAATGTTTCATCGATGAAGTGGCGAAGTCATGCAATGCCGATCCACTCGCGTTTCGTTTGGAAATGTTGAAAGGCGCGGACGTCATTAAGGCGGGCAGGACCACAATTGATCGACGGCGACTGCGTCGCGTGCTGGAAACTGTGCGTGATCAATCCGGTTGGGGTTCGGTGGCGAAGAAAGGTTCCGGACGTGGTGTGGCTTGCAATGCTTATTTCGGTCACACCTATATTGCCTACGTCGTCGAAACCGGAGTTGATGAGGAGAACAACGTTCACCTGCAGCGCGTGGTTGCAGCGGTTGATTGCGGCCGTGTCATCAATCCGACCGGTGTCGAACAACAAATGGAAGGCGGAATTATCTGGGGCATTTCTTCCGCGTTGAAAGGGGAGATCACTTTCCGCGGCGGCAGCGCTCAACAAAGCACGTTTGCCGACTTCCCCGTTGCGCGAATGCGCGACACGCCGCAAATCGAGGTTCACATCGTGGGTGCTGACGGGGAGCGTCCTTTCGGCATGGGCGAGCCGCCCGTTCCTCCGATTGTTCCTGCGATTGCTAACGCGGTGTTTGCGGCAACAGGTAAGCGGATCCGCCATTTACCGATTCATCCGGCAGATTTGAA
>DASREH010000122.1:0-30979 GCA_035652195.1 Candidatus Udaeobacter sp.
AACGACTGGTCGACATCGGTCCACGGCCCTCTGGATCTGAGGCCATCGAGAAATCGAGGCGATATATCGAGGAGCAGCTGCGCAGTTTCGGCTGGCAGATAACGCGACAGGCGTTCACCGACGAGACTCCGCGGGGCAAAGTGCAATTCGTAAATTTGATTGCCCGATTTTCCGGACACCAGAACGCGGCTCCCTTGTTTTTGTTGTGCTCGCATTACGACACCAAAACGTTCGACACCATTAGATTCGTCGGCGCTAACGATGGTGGTTCGAGCACGGGACTGCTTTTGGAACTCGCACGCGTGATCGGACGGGATCCGCAACTTGCGGCAAAGATCGAGCTGGTTTTTTTTGATGGCGAAGAAGCGTATGACCATTTTTCGGAAACGGATGGACTGTACGGGAGCCGATATTTGGCCAAACACATCGAAGGCCTCAAGCAATTCCGTGGCGGAATCGTATTCGACATGGTCGGTGACCGGTCTCTGGACATCACGCTTCCTGCGGATTCGCCGCCCGAAATGGCGCGAGATATCTTTGCAGCAGCCGACGCACTGAAGTTACGAAATCATTTCACCTACCTCGATCGGGAAATGATCGACGATCATTCACCTTTGAATGCTGTCGGCATTCCATCAATCGACATAATTGATTTCGATTATCCCTGGTGGCACACAGCCGGTGATACCATGGAAAAAATCAGCGCGGAGAGCCTGCAGATCGTCGGATCAGTCGCGTTGTATTACCTGTCTGAATTCGCGTTGAAATAAGAACGTAACTCGTTGAAATGCGTTCTTCGATCTTGTCATGTTGAGCGGACCGAAACATCTCTCGCGGCCTTGGCAGCCTCGCGAAACGCCCAGAGATTCTTCGCTTCGCGTAGGATGAGAAAAAACCAAGCTGCGAGTTAATGCTTACGATTTAACGAATCACGAATTTCGTTGGCCTGCGAATTTCTGCATTGCCTGGCCGCTGTTTTCCCGGCAATTTGATCAGGAGCGGCCGCCTGAACAGCGCCAGAAGACTATGTCTCATGGAACGCGCAAAAAAATCGGGGTAATTGGACTCGGCATTATCGGTAGCGGCATAGCCAGGCATCTGCGCCGGACGGGGTTTCAAGTTTACGTTTGGAACCGGTCTCCGCGTTCCATTCCAAATTTTGTCGGCTCGCCAGGAGAACTGGCTGACATTTGCAATTGCATCCTAATATTCGTCTCGGATGATGACGCTTTGCTACAAACAGCCCAGCAGCTAAGTCCGAATCTTACGCCGCAACATCTGGTGATTGCGCATTCAACGGTTGCTCCCGATTCAATGCGCACCGCTGCAGAGATCTTCGAACGTCGCAAAGCGCAGTTTGTCGAGGCGCCATTTACAGGAAGTAAAACCGCAGGTGAAAAGGGGGAACTGGTTTACTACGTGTGTGGGAGCGAGGCGGCATTGCGCGACGCAAACCCGATCCTTAAAGCCAGCGGCAAAGAAATCATCGAGATCGGACGAACGATTGGCCAGGCCAGCGCCATCAAAATTGCGACGAATATGATCACCGCCGCGACGATCCAGGCAGCTGCGGAAGCGCTCGCGCTTGTCCAAGCGTTGAAACTGCCAATGGAGAAGTTCCTTGAAGGGATGCGTAGCAACGCCACTTACTCGACGACGCTGGCCATGAAACTCCCGAAAATGATCAGTCGCGATTTTGAGCCGCATTTTTCGGTCAAACACATGTTGAAAGATATGCAGATCGCGAACCAGATCGGTCTGTCGAACTATCTGGATTTGGGTGTCACCGCGGCCGCTCGCGATCAATTGCTCGAACAAACCCATTGGGGGCACGGGGACGACGATTATTCGGTCGTAGCCCGGAAATACCAGGCGGCACCCGTTACTGGAGAAGAGTTGCAACTGCAGGAGGAGGAGGAGGAACAACCTGGCGCCCTCGAGTCCTCTGTAGCAAGCCCGGGCGATGCAGAAGCGCCGAGCGAGCAACCGGTGCCTGTGGAAGCGTCGCCCGCAACGGCAATTGAGAGCGCGCCGATTAACGATGAGACCACACGGTTGCGCCCGGGTTTTTTCAAGCAGCTGCTGAGTCGGCTATCTTCCGGAAAGGAATGACGCCGCATTCTGAATCCGGGCACCCCATTTTTGTCGACCTATCCGGGCGCGCAAAACTTCGGGTCACTGGCGCAGACCGCCTTCGATTCCTAAACGGCCAAATTACAAATGATCCGCGCAAGGCGAGTGAAGCATCCGCAATCGAAGCGTGTGTTTTAACTGCCAAGGGTAAAATAGATGCGCACATTTATATTTCCGCGTTTGGAGAATCGTTTTTGCTAGATGCAGCTCCCGATCTGCGAGAAACGCTCAAGCTCCGGCTGGAACGCTATGTGATCGCAGATGACGTAGAGATCGAGGACGTGACCGATCAATTTTGTATTTTTCACGCATTGTCTCCGCAAGCTCCTTCAATCGAAAATGCTCGGATCGTTTCTGTGCGCCGTTTTGCCGAGCCGGGATGGGATGTATGGATCGATGCCACGCAATATGGCGCATTGGTACAGCAAATCTCATCCCGCTGGGAACGGTGCGATTCCGATGCAGCTGAGGTGATGCGGATTGAGCAGGGAATTCCGCGCTGGGGTCGCGAGTTAACAAACGAAATTATTCCAATCGAGGCCAACCTGGAACAACGTGTGATCGACTATGAAAAAGGTTGTTACATCGGGCAGGAAGTCATCTCGCGAATAAAAATGTCGGGTCAAACGAACAAGCGATTAAGTGGACTGATTTCACTGGATAACGTTCCTCTTCAGCCAGACATGAAGCTTGCCGCTCCGTTAGCACCCGACAAGGAAGTTGGCTGGACCACAAGCGCTGCCAAAAGCAAACTGATCGGGAAACAAATTGGGCTCGCATACGTTAAGCGCGGGTTCAACAAGGTTAATACCGAACTGAACGCGTTTGGACCGAAAGATTCTGAATCGACCGGGATCAACGAAATTCGCGTTAAAGTGGTACCGCTGCCCTTTGTCTAAAAGTTTCGGGTGAAGGCATTGCCGGGTGCTGATTGTCTGCCCGGTTCAATGCGCTTGATGAGTGAACGCTTTTCGATTTCCTCTTTAGAATGGAAACTCAATTAACCTGGTATGGACATTCCGCGTTTAAAATCAACACCGGCTCGGGAAGGACTTTGTTGATCGATCCATGGATAACCAATCCCGTTTTCGCGAATGGCAGGGACGAGCTGGCTGGGCTGGCTCAAGTTGATCTGATTTTTCTTACTCACGGCCATGGCGATCACGTCGGCAATGCAGTTGAAATTGGAACACGGACCGGCGCGAACCTGGTGTCGAACTTCGACCTGAATGCCGCGATTGTTTCGGTGTTGGGTTACCCCAAAGAACAAGCGGGCTCCGAGTTTACCGGGCACCTGGGCGGTCAGCTATCGCTTCTTGATGGCGAAGTGAATGTGCAGTTTGTCCCGGCGTGGCATGGTTCATCTATTGAACGAGATAACGCGCCGCCTGTTTATGCGGGCAATCCTACCGGCTTGATCATCACGTTACGCGATGGTCCGACTATTTATCATACTGGAGATACAGACTTGTTCTCGGACATGGCGCTCGTAAAACGATTTCACACCATCGATGTGATGCTGGTTTGTATTGGAGACCATTTTACAATGGGACCGGATCGGGCCGCAGAGGCCGTCAAACTGGTCGGTTCGAAGACAGCGATCCCGATACATTATGGAACCTTCCCGTTGTTAACCGGGACGCCGGAAGCTTTCGAACGTGAACTCAAGAAGCGGAAAATTAAAACTCAGCTGCGCGTGATGCAGGCGGGCGAGACCATCGTGCTGGATACCAGTAAGCGATGATGCGGACAACGCTTTGGATCCTAAGTCCTTAAACCATGAGCGTTTTCGAAGATTCACCACGCAAAGTGCCTTAAGCACAGATGGGGTTTTGCACGGCCGCAAAACGCCGTGGTATCGAATAACAATCACCAATGCCAAATCGGGACAATGGGACAAGTTTGGCGGACCGGGTCACCAATCACGTGCCTCAGGTGCTAAGCAACGTCGCAACAACATTTGTTGATTCTCTAAAGATTAATTCCATCTCGGAGAAGGTGCGCCGGGGCAGGCCGGTGGTGATCAAGCGCCGCAATCTTTACGGCGAACAATTGGCCGATCTTGCGAACTTATATTTTCGCATGTCAGGCATACCGATCCGTTTTTGGAGTAAAGCCGAAGAATGGCAGAAGTGGGAAGTAGGCTGCTTCCAAATGCTCAACGGCGATCGATTTCGCGCCACTATCATCGGCGACAGAACGGTCTGTTTCGACAAATTGCCCGGGGAAAGCCTGTGGGACCACCTGAACAACGGTACGTTAACACGCCGAATGTTGGAAGCTGCGGGAACCGAACTTCGGCGGGCACATCAATTTCGGAGCGCCGAATTCGACGGTCGCTGGTCGCACGCCGACGCGACGACGCAAAATGTCATCTACGATCGAAAAACCGGACGCGCGCGACTGATCGACTTCGAAATTGTTCACGATCGCTCGCTGCCGGCAAAATCGCGACACGCGGACGATCTACTCGTCTTCCTGTTGGATATCATTGCCATCGCTTCCACCCGGCAATGGCTGCCGTTCGCGCTTTCGTTCCTGGATGCGTACGGAGACCCAATCGTTATCTCAGAATTAACAAATCATCTCGCTGTGCCGGCTGGCGTGGCATGGATTTGGTGGGGCGTTCGCACCAGCTTCACCAACCCGAAGAAGGTAAAACAGCGGCTCGAACGGCTCCGAGATGTTACTGCTAACCTGGGACGCTACCGGGCGTTTGCAGCCAAACGCGCGCGCACGCGCAAGAGTCGACGCGCTTCAATAAACTGCCAGGTGATCAGTCCGGGCACACCAATCCCGATCTCTCTCGCCCGCGCGATGAGTGAGAGCGCGAATGCGCCGTCGCCGGGGATCCCCAGCAAAGTTCCGACGACGAGATAACCACCTTCCTGTACCCCAAGGCCCGCAGGAACCGCAAACGCTGCGGACCGGATAGTCAAAACGGTGCTTTGCAGTATGAGTGCGTAAATGAACGATGCGTGCAGATTGAGCGCCCAAAGCGCGAGCCAAATTTCTCCCGAGCTAACCACGAGAGAGAGCATGGTCCAAATGCAACACCCAACGACGCCACTTCGGCGGGCGTAGAGCGAACGGACAGTCCGGTCCAATGTATCGCCACCTTCCACGAGCGATTGCCATTCAGAGGAACCTGCGAGACGCGAAATGACGCGGGCGAGAAACCGAAAGATTCCAAGGCGCTGAACAAAGTAAAAACCTGCAAACGCAAAAAGTGCTATCACGACGCCCACCAATGTTGGACCGATGAAACTGGTTTTTCCCGTTTCTTCGACAAGTAGAAACAGTCCCACCAACGTAAACCCGGCCTGAATAAAAATACCGAGCGTGATGTCCACGAGCACGCTTCCGGCCGCAAGTGGAAGAGGCGTGCCGTTGATGGCGATAAGGCGAGCCCGAACAATATCACCTCCAACGGCTGCGGAAGGAACCAGTGTGCTCACCGATTCTCCGATCCAACGCGTCCAAAACAGTTGAAAACATCGTGGGCGATCGGGTTTGGGGAACAAAACACCCCAGCCGACGGCGTCGAAAAAAAGTGGTATCGAGTGATACAAAACGATTCCTAGAATTACCCATTTCGCCGTTGCAAAGGCATCCCAGACCTGACCAATACCTTGACGGATTAGCAGTCCGGTAAAAAGCGCTGCTCCAGCCAATCCCAATAGCCATACGGTGATGTGTAGTTTGCCAAGTCTTTTCATGCCTGTTTCAGAGGAATTCGGCTCGACGCAAGAAGATGGGCCTATCTTCAAAAAGACAGCTTTACCCGCCGAGCAATCTGTGCGCCAGAGACGCCTTGGGCTACCTCGGAAGAGTTTGCGCCGGTTTTTCTACCGATTCCAGGCGCACCAAAGCTGGTTCGCCGACAAAAGGCAAGGGAGTTGTCGAGAACGCCCGTGAATGGATCGACTTCATGGCGAACAAGCAAAACGCCAGCCAGACGATCCCGAAAAAGACCGCCGCGAGCACGTCAGTAAGAAAATGCGCGCCTAGGGCGATCCGGCTAAATCCCACGAGAAGGATCAAAAACGCCGTGCCGAAAATCGAGAGCCGCCGCCAACACGCACTTTTGATAAAAGGCAGAACAAAAAGCAGGAGTTGCCCGTAAAGAAGCGTCGCTCCGATCGTGTGCCCGCTGGCAAAACTATAACCAGACCAATCCACAAATGGACCGTCGATAAATGGTCGTTGCCGGTGAACCAAAACTTTCACCCATTCGTTCAATAACATCCCGCCTGGCACAGCGACAATCAAGGTCGCCATCGAGGGCCACAATCGTTTCCATGCAAAAAACAACACCAGCGCAAACACTGCAAAACCGATCCACTGTGCCGAACCCAAATTGGTAAATGCATGCAGCACCGAAACGAACGCCGGGCTAAGACGCTCATGAAACCAGGTGGCAAGTTCCTGGTCAGCACCTCCGAGTGGATTCGCAAGAGCGATTGGCGCCAAAGAATTTTCGGGGAGAAAAGGCGTGTGTGTCACAACGGAGGCATTACGAGTGTATGTCCATCGAGGCTCGAGTCAACTAATTGCGTAAAAACACAGGTGTTTCAGAGGAAGCCAGCGTGTTCTCATCGAGCTTCCATCGCAAGGTCGATTTAAAAGATTATCACAGTTCCCGCGCAGGTCCGGAGTTTGTCCTTGCTAAAATATACCCTCTCCGATACATCGATTTCACATCCCACATTCGATATGTCGATGACTAGGTCACCTTAACCTGATGAGCATTATTCCAAAGTTCTGTGTCTCGCTTCTCTTTGTGGGAATCGCATCAGCAATGGCAGGCACACCAACATTCGAGGCGCGACCATCCCCCACTCCGGCAGATGAAAACTCGCGTGATCTTTTCTCGTGGGAGACGACTTACACATTCGGTAGCGATTTTAAGGAATCAAAGCTCGGCGATGGAGATTCGCTCTATGACGATTTCAGCTACGACCATCGTTTTTTAATTACGGGCAAATGGTACGTTCGCGCCGGCATTGAATACGAACGGTACGATTTCGGCGGCAGCGACAATGGATTACCCGATCATTTGCAGGGTCTGTATGGCCACCTGGCGTTGGAGTATGTGGTAAAAGACCACGCCGGGATCAGTGTTGAGATCGACCCCGGCGTTTACTTTCAGGACAACATCACCTGGGACGCGGTTGATGTTCCTGGAAAAGCATACGTGACGTTCCCCCTCAAAAAAGACACGGTGTTCGCCACGGTTGGTGTCGGGTGGGGAGCATTCCAAGATCCGGTAGTCGCGCCTGGTGGCGGTATCACCTGGCTCATCAGCGACAAGCTCCGACTTCAGGCGGTCTTTCCCAAACCGGCGTTAGTTTTTCAGCCCAACGATGATTGGGAATTTCGAATCCTGGGGGAATTGAACTATCTCAGTGCTCGCACCGACGATGTCATCACCACCGAGCGAAAACTTCAGGTGCGTAACGCCGTTGTGCAATACAGCGAATATCGTGCCGGCGCACAGATAGCCTATTCAGGTTTGAAGTACTTTAAGCTTATTGCAGGTGCGGGCGCGACGGTTGAACGGGACTTCGATTTTTATCGGATTCATCAGTCCAAACGAACTGATCCTGCTCCGTACATCAGAATAGGGGCGGAAGCGAAGTTCTAAGGGAACATTTCGCCCAGCTTTCTTGCCAGCTTCTGGTTACCGCGAATTTTCAGGCGTCCCGTGAGATAGGCCCAGGTGCCACCGAGTTGACCGTTGGAAATCGCGACCCAATCGTTGTCGGTGGCGACGAAGGTGACGTTGGGATTGTCGATTTTTCCTCTACCCATTTGGTATTTCCCATCCTCGACATCAATCCACCATTCTCCACCTTGCGGTCCGCTCAAGTCCCATTGATAACGAGCGTGAACTCCTTTCGCCTTCGCTGGCTGAAAACTGCTGCGCATGGCATCGAACACCTCTTGTGGGGTCGAGTCCATGCGCTCGGACGCGATGGCATTATTGCCGTCCAAGGAAATGGCAATGCTGAGAAGAGGAATGGCAAGCCACCAGACAGTCTTCATCAATAAGAGAGATCGTTCCGACCAAACAAACCGGTTGTCCGACCCATCTTTCCAATGGGTGAATATTTTAACCTGAGCCACTCACTGTTCGATGCGTCGCAGAAGAAATGCTGCGCCGAGAAATGTGATGAGCGCTCCGGCAAAAAGAATCACCAGATCACCAGCGTAAAAATGAGCGCCAGCGTGATACATGTTCACCATTCGAAACGCGCGGCAAAAGTGAGTCAGAGGAAAAAGTTCGGAAATATACTGGATCGCCTTGGGCAATTGCCCGAGTGGCGCGAAAGCGCCTGAAAGCACAAACACCGGCAGCAGGAAAAAGACGGAGAACTGTATGGCTTGAGTCTGAGTCCGCGAAAAGGTCGAGATCAACAGCCCAAGGCCCAATGAGCAAAGCAGAAAAAGCAAACACACAAGCGCAAGCGTGGGCAGCTGATAGAAAACCACACCGAAATGCCACCTACTCACCAGCATAATCACGATCACTAGGACTGCAGAAACCAAAAGGTACGGCAGCATTTTACCGATCACGATTTCACGTCGCCGCAGCGATGTGACCATGAGCTGATAGAGAGTGCCTGACTCTCGCTCGCGTGCGATGGTACAAGCCATCAACGTGACGGTCAGCAGCTGCAAGATCAGGCCTATGATGCCCGGCACAACGAAGTCGATCACGCGTGACTTGGGATTATAGAGTAATTTTGGATCTATCGACCACGTCTCCATCATGGAAACAAAGCGCTTCCGAATTTGCACGGGAAGCTGCTTGCCCAGTTCAATCACCTCTTCGGGCAACGTCTCAATCATCTGGTCGCGTTGCTTTAGTTGGAAATCGCTCAGGCTTTCGCGCACACTGCCCTGCACCGCTTCGGAGGTGTTAATGTCGCCATTGTCAAGATAGAGAACCAAAGGTTTCGGATCACCATTATCCAGACTTTGGTTCCAGCCGGCCGGAATCACCAGTGAAGCGGAGACATTGTGGCCAATCAAATCTGACGGGTTCTTCGTTTCTGGCGATCCACGCTTCCAAACGAATGTTTTATTCTTCAAAATAATATCGACGAATTCCTGCGAGCGCGGCGTGTTGTCGTCATCGATTAACAGGCTCTTGATTCCTGTTATCTCACTGGTCTCAAAGGCATGCCCAAAAAGGAGGGTGAAAAGCGGCGGCAGGGTCAACACGAGAAGCAGCACGCGTCGATCCCGCAGAATGTGCAGGAATTCTTTGTAAGCGACGCTGGCTGTCGCCTCGAACGATAACCACTTCCTCATGTCGACTTTTTCAAAACGCCATCGTAGCCCTGTGAATAGGCCGTGAACACGTCTTCCATATCAGGTTCTACCCAGCGTTCCCCTATCAAACGAAGGTCAGGAAACGGCCAGCGTTCACGCCATTTGGTTATCAACTGCTCAGGCTCGGCTGCATAAAGCCTGAGGCTTCCGCTCCGCAGGGAAACACCGAGCAGGTCGGGGAAATCCCGAAGTCGGACAAGTGCGGGCATCAGCGGATCAACATCGATCTCGAGCAATCTGGTACGAAAGCTCGACTTCAGTGCGCGCGGTGACGCTTTTGCCAGCAGCCGTCCATTTTCGATGAACCCCACTTCAGTGCAGCGCTCTGCCTCATCCATGTAGTGCGTCGTGACGAAAATGGTTTTGCCTTCGTTACTAAGATCGTAAAGCAAGTTCCAGATTTGCTGCCGGTGCACTGGGTCCAGGCCGACAGTCGGCTCGTCAAAGAATAGCAGCGACGGGTTATGCACTAGCGCGCACCCAATCGCCAGTAACTGCCGCATGCCTCCAGATAAATTTTGGGCCGAAACGTCACGTTTTTCCTGCAAATCGATTACCTTTAACAAACGCTCGATTCGCGGCTCTAGTTCTGCTGCGGCCACACCGTATGCACCTCCGAAAAAACGGAAATTCTCCAGCACGGTGAGATCCCGATAAAGGCTGAAGCGCTGTGGCACATATCCAAACTTCATTCGAACGAAATGCCGATCTTTCCACACATCGGCGCCCTCAATCGTGGCGCGCCCAGATGTCGGGTGAGTCAGGCCGCACAACATCCTCATGGTCGTGGTCTTTCCCGCCCCGTTAGGGCCGAGAAAACCAAAAATGGTTCCCGTCTCGATAACAAGGCAAAGGTCCTCTACGGCATGGACGCTACCGAAGCTCTTGCTCAAATGGTCCAGCACGATGACGGGTTCGTTCATGATGAAAGCCTATTGCGATGATCCAAAAAATTTGCAACCATCGGGCATTGGTCGTCAGATATGTGTGTCATGAAACCTAAGATGCTGAATTTCCAGCGGTACTTTGTAAGGGCGGGCAGCCTCTTACTGTTAGTGTTGGCGTCACGCCTTGGGCCAACCACCGCGCGCGCTGACGCCCTTTCTGATCTCGCCTCGTTTTCTATCTTTGACAAGGTCGATCTCTCTCAATTGGCAAAAAGCGATGTAAAAACGGCGCATGGGCCGCCGATGAGTAATCCGCGATTTCTCGCGGTTCAGAGTTGTTACGTCGCACTGGGATCCTCGCCTGCCCAGCAAACTGAGGCGCTACGCCGATGGGACGCAACAAAGCACCGCGAACTTAAGGTCTTTCTCCACTCCGATCTCTCTTCAAACCCGTCGCCCGCGAGTTTCGAGAAGCTGAAAAACGCGCCAGGCAACGCAGCCGTGCGTTCATTTGTCACAGCAACTCAAAAGCTCGCGCCGAGTCTGCAGATCAGCAAGGAAGAGGCGAAGAAATTCAACCCAGCCGGGGGTGGCGGCGGAACCGTACCCGCGCCGGTAGCAACATTCTGGGCCGACATACTAAGCGCACGCACGAAAGCTTTCGCGTCTGGCGGAATGTCCGCACAACCGCCCTACGATCACGCGGGCCCGTCCATCCGGGCCAGTGAGGAGGTAAACGGACTCCTGCGCGAGCAGGGAAAGATCCGCAATCAATTTTCGAGCTTGCTCGGAGCCACGGGCATCGGCCGCGGCGCTGGCTCGCTCAAGCCGGAATTGTACTGGGAACTCCTCGCAGCGGATGACGAAGGCGTGATAACACTTGGCGCTTCTTATAATCGCAACGGCGCCGGAGGAACGTACCAGGCTGCCGACGTCCTGTATTATGCAAGCGGCGGCTATTACGTTGCTCTCACGTTGTACCAGCTTTGGCCCGTTACAGTAGATGGAAAACCTTCTACCCTGGTGTGGAGGGGCGACATGATTTCCGCGGCATCGCTGGGCACGCTCCATGGCGTTGAGCGACTCGGATCGGAGTCTGTGATGATGAAAAATATTACCAAGGCCGTGACACTCTTTCGCCGCGACACAGGCGGAGGTCGTTGATTGGTGAAAAGTTTCAGCTGTCGAGTTTTTGCTATTATCTGCGCAGCGAGTTCCTCGCTGATTCCGGCACGAATTGTCGCTCAGGAAGACGGTAGTAGCTGGTTCCAGTCGGTAACTCACATCCCGACTGAGTATATCCTGGAAGACACCTACGTGGGTGACGGCGACGTGCAACGTGGGCCAAATAAACATGTCAACGATTTTTACGAAAATGATTCCATCCTTCACTTGGTTTTTACTCCCCGGATTAAGCCGGGCGTTTTGCGGATCGGCGCCGAGTGGGAGCGCTTTGCGTTCGGACTTCCGGAAGGTGCCGCACTTCCCGACACACTCCAGTCAGTCGGTCTGGTGATGGGACTGGATATGCAGTTTTCGGATTCGATCATTGTGCGAGCCGAAGGCCAGCCCGGCGTGTACGACACAGAGTTCGACAATCTCTCGTGGGACAGCTTTAATTTTCCGTTCCTGGTGGGAGGCACTTACATTTACAGCCCTAGTCTGCAGTTGGTTTTGGGGGTGAGCGTCGATATCGAACGGAAGTATCCTGTCATCCCGGCGGCCGGCCTTCGCTGGAAAATCGCATCACAATGGCTGCTTGACGCTGTGCTTCCGACCCCACGTCTGGAGTACGAGGTGAACAAGGACGTCTCGATTTACGTTGGCGCAAATGTGAAGCAGGCAAGTTACCGCGTTCCAAACGATTTTGGGGACGCGCATGGAATCCCCAGGCTCAATCACACAATATTAACCTTCAGCGAAGTGAGAACCGGCGCGGGATTGGATTGGAAAATTTCACCGGCGATCACCGCCACTGGAGAAATCGGCTATCAACCATACAGAAATTTCGATTTTTATCGCGCCGACGTCCGGTACCACCAGGATGGTGGCGCCCCTTACGGGACGATTTCATTGCACGGCGCGTTTTAGCTCGAGACTAGCGCCGCCAGGACTAATTAACGTAGATCCTTATCGAGCGCGCCGATTTTGCGCGTTTCTGGCCAGCGAAACGCAACACCCAACACAACCAGGATTGTTCCAATGCCTCCCGCAACGACCGAAATTACCGGACCGAACAGCGCCGCAGTTAATCCTGATTCCAAGGCGCCGAATTCATTCGAAGTGCCAATAAAAATATTGTTCACCGACGAAACGCGTCCACGCATCTCGTCCGGCGTAACCAGTTGCACGATGGAACCACGAATAATCACGCTCACGCTATCGAACGCGCCGAGAAAAAGTAAGAGAACCAGTGATAGCCAGAAGACCTTGGATAATCCAAACAGAACCGTCGCAATTCCAAATCCCGTAACACACCAGAGCAAGGTTCGACCGGCCCGCTTCATTGGCGGCATATGTGCCACCATCATTGCCATGGCAAAAGCGCCAATCGCTGGCATCGCTCGCAGCCAGCCAAGGCCCACCGGACCGCAATGCAAAATCTGATCTGCAAAAACCGGCATTAACGCCGTTGTACCGCCCAGCAGGACCGCAAACAGGTCCAGTGTGATTGTGGCCAGGATGACTTTTTTTTGAAATACAAACCGTAGGCCAGCCATGAGGCTTTTCCACGTGCCTGTCTCGCTTTTGTCGCGTCTTTGTTTACTGCGCCGAATCGCGAGCACCATTAGGGAAAAACAAAGCGCGCACAGCGCATCCAACAGGTACACAAATGGGAAACCGATGTAGGCGATTAGTAATCCGCTCAGCGCAGGTCCCACGACGGAGCCGATTTGAAAAATGCTGTTATTCCACGTCACCGCATTCGCAAAAGCATCACGAGAAATCAGTGTAGGAAAAAACGAACTGCGTGCCGCCCAACTGAAGGTTCGCGCCACGGCTCCGAGGAAAAGAAGAAGATAAATCAATGGAATTGATGCGTCGTCGAAGTGAAAAATCGGGTGATGACGCTCAAACACCCCGGCAATAGCCGAAAGTAATCGATTACCTTCGCGCAAAGGAAGAATCGCAGGAATGGCGAGGTGTTTCCAGGAGACCAGGGCGAGAGCCAGGGAGGTCAATAAGCTGAAAAATTGCGAGATAAGAATAATGCGCTTTCGGCTGTATCGATCGGCCAAATGCCCAGCCGGCAAAGAGAGTGTGACTACCGGGACGGCAATAACCAGGCCGACGAGTCCCAGTGCGGTGGCCGAATGTGTGCGGGCATAAACCTCCCATTCGACCGCAACGGCGAGCATCAACCTCCCGGTAATGGAAAGGAGATTCCCCGCTGTGAACAGGCTGAAGTCCGCAAAACGGAACGCCGCATATGGATCGTGAGCTCTTGGCTCTATTCCGATTGACGCAGGAATCGCCGGCCGCTCGCCCTCAGGCGGTTGACAGGAACTTGGATCGACTGGTTGAGGCATGTGGTCGAGCCCAGCTATTTATTGAGAATAACGGATTAGTCTCGACTCGTCTGATTCAACCAACTGGGCGCACCAGATTGTAGATTGAGCACGCAGCACCGCAACTTAAAGGGGCTGTAATGGGCTGACCCTTGGAAACGGCTGCACGGGAGGCGACTACAACAGGCGCCCGCCGCCGAAAGAATTCACGCAAATTTTTGCCGATTTTTCTTCCATTTCCCAAAACGGATGCGGTAGAGTCGGCGCCTTCAGAGCAAATGGATAACATCATCGAGGCGAGAGAACTGCAGATAGAACGGAAGCATTTCTACGTGGAGCTCAGAGAAAACGAGCGCGGAAGGTTCTTGCGCATCACCGAAGAAGCTCACGGCCGCCGAAACAGCATCATTGTACCGAGCACCGGCGTTGATGATTTTACGGCAACAATTGCTGAAGTTCTGACGAACAACGAAGGGGCGCCAGCCTAATCTGCTAAGTCGCTGATTGCTTTCCGCCAGGCAAATCGGCTGCCAACCGTCTCTGACACGAAGGAACGCGCTTCTGTGAGCTTTCACCGTCGTTGACAGCGCGACACGCGAAACTACTTTGGCCAGTTCGTCCCTGGCATTTTTTTCTGTGCGTTAAATATGGCCACCCGACTCAAGAGAACCGCCCGAAAATCAGCTCGACATGCATCCAAAAGGCAGAGCCGACGTGCGCGTAATGCCGCTCGCCCGAGGAAAACAAAAAGAACACGCTACGTTTATTACTTCGGAGATGGCCATGCAGATGGGTCGGGCGGTATGAAGTCCCTTTTAGGTGGCAAAGGTGCGAATCTCCACGAAATGACGCGCATCGGATTACCAGTGCCACCGGGCTTCACCATCACGACCGAAGTGTGCAGTCACTTTTACGCTCATAACCGGAGCTATCCGCGAGAACTCGAATCACAAGTTGCCGCGGCGCTGTCAAAGGTGGAGGAGTCGGTCGGAAAGAAATTTGGTGACAAAGAGCGACCTCTACTGGTTTCCGTGCGATCCGGAGCGCGCGATTCGATGCCCGGCATGATGGACACGATTCTGAACCTCGGGATGAATGACGATGTCGTCGAGATTGTCGCGAAAAAAACAAACAACGCTCGTTTTGCCTGGGATTCATATCGGCGATTCCTGCAAATGTACGGTGACGTAGTCATGGGAGTTCAGAAACGGCCAGGCGAAGACCACGAGCCGTTTGAGAGGGTAATCGAGACTCTCAAGGACGAACGGTACGGAAAGCATGACTTTCCGGACGTGAAATTAACAGTCGCCGATCTCAAAGAGCTCGTGCAGCAATTCAAACTGTTAATTGAAGAGCGCACTGGAAAATCTTTCCCGCAGGACCCGGAAGCGCAGCTTTGGGGAGCGATCGGAGCGGTGTTTGGATCGTGGATGAACGATCGCGCGATAGTTTACCGTCGAAAATACGGCATCCCTCACGATTGGGGAACGGCCGTCAATGTGCAGACGATGGTGTTCGGAAACATGGGCGAAACGAGCGCCACTGGAGTCGCTTTTACGCGCGATCCTGCAACCGGTGAAAAAGTTTTCTACGGCGAGTATTTAATCAATGCCCAGGGAGAGGACGTAGTCGCTGGTGTTCGAACGCCACACCCAATTGCCGATTTGGCGAAGGAAATGCCCGACGCGCATAGAGAGCTCCTGAAGGTCCGCTCGATCCTTGAACGGCACTTCAAGGATATGCAGGACCTCGAGTTCACGGTGGAAGAAAATCACCTTTACATTCTGCAGACGCGGAACGGCAAGCGCACGGGACACGCAGCAGTTCGTATCGCGGTGGATATGGTGGGCGAAAAGCTAATCACAAAGAAGGACGCCGTAGGTCGCATACCCGCCGATTCACTGGCTCATCTTTTGGCGCCAGTGTTCGACCGGCGATCGACCAAAGAGGCGAAAAAAATCGGTACCGGTCTGGCAGCAGGCCCAGGCGCGGCTTGTGGTCATGTCGTCTTCAGCGCGGAAGAAGCCGTGTTGCGTTCAGAGAAGGGCGAAAAGGTGGTGCTCGCCCGGATCGAAACGTCTCCTGAGGACCTGCGCGGCATGATTGCCGCGGAAGGCATCCTCACCTCGCGCGGCGGTGTTTCGTCCCACGCGGCCCTGGTGGCGCGGCAAATGGGAAAGGTGTGCGTGTGCGGAGCAAGCGGCATTCATATTGATTACCAAAAACGTACGCTTAGCGCCAACGGCACAACGTTGAATTGCGGCGACTACATCTCGATCGACGGTACCGCCGGAGAGGTGTTCGCCGGTGAGGTGGCGACGGCGCCATCTGAAATTGTGCAGGTCCTGATCGATCGAACTCTCGAACCAGGAAAGAGCCTGACCTACCAGGAGTACGCGAAACTGATGAACTGGACCGACGAATTTCGCCGGCTGGGCGTCCGAACAAACGCCGACACGCCCGAGCAGGTCGGAAACGCGGTGGCATTTGGTGCAGAAGGCATCGGCCTTTGTCGCACAGAACACATGTTTTTCGAAGGTGATCGCATCGATGCCATGCGGGAGATGATTCTTGCTGGAACGAAGGAAGAGCGTGCACGCGCCCTCGCTAAATTACTTCCTTTTCAGCGCAACGATTTCATCGGGATCTTTACTGCTCTAAAAGGTTTGCCTGCCACCATTCGTTTTCTCGATCCACCGCTCCATGAATTCCTCCCGAACGATCACGCGCAGCAGAACGAGCTGGCGAACAAAATCGGGGTTCCAGTGGAACAAATTGCCCGGCGTGTGCACGAGCTCCATGAGTTTAATCCCATGCTGGGACATCGCGGCTGCCGCCTTGGCATCGTTTACCCGGAAATCTCAGAAATGCAGGCAAGAGCGATTTTTGAAGCCGCGGCCGAAGTTCAATCCAGGGGAATCAAAGTACGGCCGGAAATCATGATTCCGCTGGTTGGATTTCCCCGCGAGCTGAAGCTTCAAATCGATATCGTTCGACGTGTGGCCGAGGAAGTGGCCAAAGAGAAGGGAACCAAATTCAATTATTTGGTTGGGACCATGATCGAAATTCCACGCGCGGCACTTGTTGCGGACCAGATTGCGCGCGATGCGGAATTTTTTAGTTTCGGTACAAACGACCTGACGCAAACGACGCTTGGAATGAGCCGCGATGATTCCGGTAGTTTCCTGCCGGTGTATGCAGAGCTGGACATCGTCGAGACAAATCCATTCGCAACCATTGATCAGAACGGCGTGGGACGTTTAATGGAAATAACACGGGATCAAGGACGCAAGACGCGGCCAAACATTAAACTCGGGATTTGCGGCGAACACGGCGGGGAACCCGCAAGTGTCAAGTTTTGTCACCGGTTAGGGTTGGATTACGTAAGTTGCAGTCCCTTCCGCATTCCAATTGCGCGTCTGGCAGCGGCGCAGGCAGCCCTCGAGAGTTAAAAGTTTGGTCACGTTTCAGGACATCGAAGCAGCGCGCAAGCGCATCGCCGGCGCAGTTTATTATTCGCCTTGTCCGCCGTCGATTCCGTTAAGCGATATCACCGGAAAGAAAATCTTTTGCAAGCTCGACAACTTGCAGCGAACCGGAAGCTTCAAGGAACGCGGCGCGCGCAACGCGCTGGCACAATTGTCGCCTGACCAGCAGAAACGCGGAGTCATTGCCGCCTCTGCGGGCAACCATGCCCAGGCGCTCGCGTACCAGGGCAAGTTGCTCGCAATCCCCGCCACGGTAGTGATGCCCAAATTTGCGCCACTGATAAAGGTCAGCACGTGCCAGCAACTCGGAGCAACTGTTGTTCTACATGGAGAAGGTTTCGCCGACGCAAAGGCGCGAGCAGATGAAATCGCCACGGAGAAAGGCCTTGCGTACATCGACGGTTATGATGACCCGGGCATTATCGCGGGACAGGGGACCATGGCCCTCGAAATTATCGAACAGGTTCCCGATCTTGACGCAGTCGTTGTCCCAGTGGGCGGAGCAGGATTGCTTGCCGGAGTCTCTTTGGCCCTGAAAACCGTGCGGCCCGGCGTAAAAATTGTTGCCGTGGAAGCCGAGAACGTCGCGAGTTTTTCGGCTGCACTCGAAGCAGGCAAACCTAAAAAGATCACAATCGATCCGACGCTCGCAGATGGACTGGCCATCCCCGAGGTTGGCGCAAATGCATTTCAAATCGCCCAACCGCTCGTCGATCTGAGCGTGACCGTGACGGAAGAAGAAATCGCGCTGGCGATTCTTCGTCTTGTGGAACTGCAAAAAAGCGTCGTTGAAGGAGCAGCAGCCACTCCGTTGGCTGCATGCATGTCGGGAAAATTGAAAGAGCTCAGCGACAAGCGAGTCGTCCTTTTGATCTGCGGTGGAAACATCGATCCAAATGTCCTTAGCCGCGTCATCGAGCGCGGTCTGGTTGCTGACGGCAGGCTCGGCCGATTCACTGCCGTAATAAGCGATCGCCCCGGAGGATTAGCGGACCTGGCCACCCAAATTGCTTCTACTGGAGCAAGCGTAAAGCAGATCGTGCATGATCGTGCGTTCGCCAGCCCCGATGTCTCAGCAGTGAACGTTCTTTGCACGGTCGAGACACGCAATCATCAACATTTGGCCGAATTGCGTGCCCTGTTGAAAAGCCGGGGCGTCGAAATTCACGACGTCCAATAGAGTTACTTGATGCCGTTGCCATTGCGCCGACAACTTGAAGCGTGATTCGCTTTCCGTAGTCTCTCCCATGCAACGGCGGGAACAAACAATCGATCCAAATTCCTTCGAAGGCCGCCACATCGGCCCGAATGCAGAAGAAGTGGGCGCCATGTTGCGCGCGATTGGTTTCGACGATGTCGACTCCCTGATCGAAGCGGCTGTTCCACGAAACATCCGGTTGGAACGTGAATTGAATTTGCCCGAGGCGAAATCGGAAATGGCAGCTCTGGCGGAACTCCGCACGATCGCCCGCAAGAACAAGATCGCGCGGTCTTTCATTGGCTGCGGCTATTCTGACTGCATCACGCCGCCGGTGATTCAGCGGAACATTCTTGAAAACCCCGGCTGGTACACGGCGTACACGCCTTACCAGGCGGAGCTTGCACAGGGTCGCCTCGAAGCGCTCCTCAACTTTCAAACGATGATTACCGATCTAACCGGGCTCGAGATCGCTAACGCGTCGTTACTTGATGAGGCTACGGCCGCCGCCGAAGCGATGGCGCTTTGTCATGCCGTCGTTCCGGGTCGCAAAACGTTTTTTGTCGCGGACAACTGTCACCCACAGACGATTGCTGTTGTGCAAACTCGCGCAAAGCCGCTAGGCATTGAGCTTCAGATCGGAAATTTCGCAGATTTCAAATTCGACAAGAACGTTTTCGGCGCGCTTCTGCAGTATCCTGCAAGTGATGGTGCCATCTATGACTATGCGGACTTCATCAGGCGAGCACATGATGCCGGTTCGCTGGTGGTAGTGGCGGCGGATATTCTGGCCCTGACTTTATTAAAACCTCCTGCAGAATTCGGCGCCGATGTTGTCGTCGGTAACACGCAACGGTTCGGTGTTCCGCTAGGATTCGGCGGCCCGCATGCGGCGTACTTTGCCACGCGCGACGAGTACAAACGTCACATGCCTGGGCGGCTGGTCGGTGTTTCGCACGACGCCGAAGGCCGCCCCGCTTATCGACTTTCGCTGCAAACACGCGAGCAACATATTCGTCGCGACAAAGCGACCAGCAATATTTGTACTGCACAGGTACTGCTCGCGGTGATCGCCTCGATGTACGCTGTGTATCATGGACCTCGAGGATTGCGCGCCATCGCCGAGCGCGTCCATCGGCTCACAAGCCAACTCGCAGATGGTCTCGGTGCTCTCGGATTAAAAATCACGCACGAAAATTTCTTCGACACCATCCGGGTCGAAGTCCAGTCGAGTGCGTTGATTTTGGAGCACGCGCAAAAAGCGGACTGCAATCTGCGAGCACTTGGCCCGGGGGCCATCGGCATATGCTTCGACGAAACGACGACAGGCCGCGACATCGAGGTGTTGATGTCGATTTTTCGTGGAACGCTCGTGCGGGATTATGCTGACAAAGAATTGGGCGAACCGCCAGTGCGGATTCCGCGGTTCGCAGTCCGGACTTCTGAATTTCTACGCCATCCGGTCTTCAACACCCACCACACTGAGACCGAAATGCTCCGGTATTTGAAAAAACTCGAATCGCGGGACCTGTCATTGACGACGTCAATGATCCCTCTCGGATCGTGCACGATGAAATTGAATGCGACCGCGGAGATGTTCCCTATCTCGTGGCCGGAGATTTCAAAGCTGCATCCGTTCGCCCCTGGCGAACAAACCGTCGGTTATAAGAAGATGTGCAAACAGCTCGAAAACTGGCTTGCCGAAATCACTGGATTCGATGCGATCTCATTGCAGCCTAATGCAGGTTCGCAGGGCGAATACGCCGGTCTGCTGGCGATTCGAGGGTATCACGCCTCGCGCGGTGAATCGCATCGCAATATTTGCCTGATTCCCACGTCCGCGCACGGAACGAATCCAGCCAGCGCACACATGGCTGGATTTAGGGTTGTATCCGTAGCCTGCTTAAAAGATGGCGACATCGATCTTGCCGATTTACGCGCCAAAGCCGAAGCGCACGCGCACGATCTCGCCGCGCTGATGGTGACATACCCTTCTACGCACGGCGTGTTCGAACCCACGATTCGTGAAATTTGCGACATCGTGCACGCACATGGCGGCCAGGTTTACATGGATGGCGCAAACATGAATGCGCAAGTCGGTCTTTGCCGACCCGGCGATTATGGCGCCGATGTTTGTCATTTAAATTTGCATAAAACGTTTTGCATTCCCCACGGTGGTGGCGGCCCAGGCGTTGGACCAATCGGCGTAGCGAAACATCTCGCGCCTTATCTTCCGCGAGAATTCATTCTCGATCCCGGCACTGGCCGCGTGCTTTTTGGCGAAGGACAACCGGGGAGGCGTCCGCAGAATAGTAGCGGCTTCGCTCAGCACCATGGAGGAGGCGAAGGCGGCAACGTTTCCGGCGCGCCGTACGGCAGCGCCAGCATCCTGACGATCACATGGATGTACATCCGGATGATGGGGGCGAAAGGATTAAGACGCGCCAGCGAAGTCGCGATCCTGAGCGCGAACTACATCGCCAAACGCCTCGACCCTTATTTTCCTGTGCTTTTTAAAGGCAAACGCGGCCTCGTAGCGCACGAATGCATCGTCGATCTTCGCCACTGGAAAAATGCAGGAATCGAAGTCGAAGATGTGGCAAAACGGCTGATGGATTATGGTTTTCACGCGCCGACCGTTTCCTGGCCGGTTGCCGGCACCATGATGATTGAACCAACTGAGAGCGAACCCAAGCAGGAGCTCGATCGCTTTTGTGACGCTATGATTTCGATTCACCGCGAGATGAATGCAGTGGCGAAGGGTGAGATCGATCGAGAAAACAACGTGCTGAAAAACGCACCGCACACCGCGCGGCAAATCGCCAGCCACAAGTGGGACCATCCTTACTCGAGAGAACAAGCAGTTTTCCCCGCGCCGTGGACCCGCGAGCACAAATTCTGGCCGGCCGTCGCGCGCATCGACAATGTCTACGGCGACCGCAATTTATTTTGCTCCTGCCCACCGGTTGAACAGTTTGCAGATGAGTAACATGTTCAGCGGGCGCTCGCGCGCGCGCTTTGGAATTAACTCTAATTAAGCTCCGTTAATCACGCTTCCGGCGCCAGCTCGGGAGCAGCAACGACGCGCGTGGGAACGAGTCGCAGCCCAGAGCCGCTTGCTTCTTCAGTGGCAACTCCAGATTCGTGATATTCGGCGTCGCTGTTGACCTGCCAAACATCGTAAAGCCTGGTGTCAGCCAGAATATTTTCGACGCATAACATCGCTGTCACCATGGCGTGATCTTGATTGTTGTATTTGTGCATGCCGTTGCGGCCAACCAGATGCAGATTGGGATAAGAGGTGTCCAATTCCTGCCGGATGGTGGCCACATGTCGCGCGTAGTCGTCATCGTAAACTGGATATGCTTTTTTCTGCCGGACGACACAGCCGTCCACAAAATCCTCTTCTTTGGCTAATCCGATTTGAACGAGTTCTCGCCTAGCCAGCTCAATCAGGTCGTTGTCGCTCGAATCCCAGAGTCCGTCGTGTTCGAAACAAAAATACTCAAGGCCGTAACACACTTTGTCCGGCTCCGGCACCATCTCCGGCGACCAAGAACGGAAGTTTTGAACACGACCAACTTTGACGCTTGGGTCGTGGATGTAGATCCAGTTGTCATCAAACATCTGTCGATCTCTCAAAATCAACATCACCGTAAGGAAATCACGGTATTTAAGGCTCTCCGCAGCGCGCTTTGTTCGATTGCTTACGCTTGGTGACAATCCGCGAATCAATTCCCGCATCGGGGCAGATGAAATGACGTGTTCCGCTTCTATTGTCTGCGCGTCGCCCTGTTGATTCCTGTACATCACCGACCAGGTGCCGGAACTCTCATCGTAGGAACAACCAGTCACGCGATACCCCATCTCGATCCTGCCGCCAAGCGCTTTCATTTTTTCAGCGCAGACTTCCCACATCATACCCGGGCCTCGTCGTGGGTAGCGGAAGGAATTGATAAGCGTCTTAATTACATTTCTACGATCTGTATTGTTGCGCTGCGGGATCAGCGCATTTTTTATGGCGCTGCCCAGGGAAAGCCCCTTTATGCGCTGTGCTGCCCAGTCTGCCGAGATTTCCTTGCAGCTCATGCCCCAAACTTTCTCCGTGTAGCTTTTGAAGAACGTCTCGAAAAGCCGTTTACCGAACTGATTGCTTACCCAGTCTTCGAAATTTCGTGGGTGACGCACCGGGAACAGACGCGCTTTCATCCAGGAAAACATGCAAAGAACCGATCGGAAAATCCCGAGCTTCAATAATGCCTCGAACGGTTTTAACGGATAGGAGAAAAATTTGCCGTCATAAAAAATGCGCGAAGATCGGGGTCGCACGAGCATGTCGTTAGGCAAAATCTCCGACCAGAGATCCTCAACCGCCTTGGATTTGGAAAAGAACCGGTGCCCGCCGATGTCGAATTGAAACCCCTTGTAGGTCACCGTCCGGGAGATGCCGCCCACGTAAGTGGGATCGGCTTCCAGCACCACGACATCGACTTGCTCCTTTGATAACAGATACCCGGCCGTCAAACCCGCTGGCCCTGCGCCAATAATAACTACTGTTGTTTTCATGCTATTGCTACGCCACCCAATTTCCCCGGGTGAAATTCCAGAGGTACCAGCCCTGCACACAAAGCCCGGCCGCCCCAAGTACCGCAACCGCCGCAGTGCCGAACGCCCTAACGAGCGCCGGCGGCGTGCGAAATTGATTCAAAAAACTCAGAAGTGCCAGTACGATCAAGGCGTGCGCGCAAAACTCGTAGCGCAGCATGCTTTCCATATCCACGCAAGCCACCCCGCTAACCGAGAGATAGTAGATCACAAACGCACAGAAATAGATGCCGACGCGAGTCGCTAACTGCGTCCACCTTCGAAGGGACAGCTCGCATATGGCAATGCCTGCAAAGAGCACCGCGCCCAAGGTCATCGAGATTTGACTAGCCTGTGTGGGATCGTTCAGCGCGGGAACAAGCCAGTGATAACTGGAAGGCCTAAACACCGCCAGATAATCGGGAACAATTCCCCAGCCGGCTGCCTGCGTACGCATGTAAATGTCCCAGTGCCCCCAGCGCAGTTGTGAGTAGGTAAAAAATCCCAGGGCACCAAAACTGGCGCCCAGCGTCGCAATCATCGTTCGTTTTTCTCTGCGAAACCACGCTGCAGGTTTAACCAATCGCCATTGATTTTGAACAATTGAGCGCACCACTGGAAATGCCGCGCATACGATTCCCACAATCCGTGTTGCGGACATCAGGATGCCGTGCGCGATTGCCCAGAATTTCGCGGATTGCCCTTCGGCAATACTCCAATAAATGAAGCCCAGCAGGGCCATGAGAAACAACGATTCAGAATAGCCGGTAATTAGAAAGAATGCCGCAGGATGAGTCGCGATTAATAATGCGCCGCAAATCTGCAGTGCGGGTGAAATATTCCAGCGCCTGCCGAACAGGAAAAAATAGCTCCAGAATCCCCAGGCGGCGAGCTGAGCAGTGATCAGCAGGGCTGTGCCCGTGCCAATATGAAGTCCATAATGGAAGGCAGCTGCAATTGCCGGATACGCTGGAAAAAATGCAACGTTCGACACCTCCATGACTTTGTGGTCGATGGGAGGAACAATTGTCTGGTACCCGCGATCCACGATATTCATAAACCAATAACTGTCGTGCTGAACCAGCGTGGCATATCGCTCCGAGAAAGATTCTTGAGGCGCGAGGAGTCCCAATGCGATGGCCAGTTGCAGCAGTGTAATGGCAAGTCCGGCCAATACAGGTTTGAGTAACCAAAGCCGGCGGATCATTACATTATAATCGCTGCCACTACCCACTTCGTTTGTGAAAGGTTTTGCATTACATAAATCGCCGTTTTTCGCCATGGCAGGTACGCAGGAGTTGCGACAATGCCGTAAGCATATGCGAGAGATTCTGGAGAATCGATTTCTGGTCGCATTGTTTCAAACGGTTCAGGGCGCCGGAAATGAAGTTTGACGGCGGAACTCAATCGTTTATTCGCCACAGCAACTTCGCCGAATCTTGTTGGGAAAACCCGATCCACTTCATACGGGAGCTCCCTTTCCCGGCGCCTCGACACAGCAAGGCGGCTACAGATCGCGGCTGTGCCCACCAGGTAAACTGGCAACGCGGGAGGCGTTGTCCTCAACGCGTTGATTACCTCGATTCTCCATTGTCCTGAGCAAGCCGATCCACGTACAGAGAGAGGTTTTTTTCTTGTGATTGCTGTTCGATTATTTCCTTTTGCCCCGTCTGCTGAGACGGTCTTTGCTTCCGGCGCCGGCGCGGAAGGATCGGTTCGCTATGGAGCTGAAATGATGAGAACGATCTCGCCTTTCGGCGGATGGGACTGATAATGCGCCAGAACTTCATCAGGCGTGCCCCGCCGAAATTCCTCGAATTTCTTCGTCAATTCTCGAGCGACGCAAAGTTGTCGTTCGGGCATGAGGTCAACGCAAGCAGTCAGTGTCTTGGTCAATCGATACGGCGATTCAAAAAAAACTACCGTCTCACCGGATTCGGCGGCGGCTCTCAACTCGCGCTCGCGCTGCCCGCTCTTGATTGGAACAAATCCGCGAAAGCAAAATCTTTCGATTGGAAATCCGGATCCAACGAGTCCGATCAAGATTGATGATGGGCCCGGAACGATGGTAAATGAAAGCTCTCGTTTGATACATTCACGGATAAGGCGCGCGCCAGGATCCGATAATCCTGGCATTCCCGCGTCGGTGATTAACGCAATGTTTTCCCCTGTCTCAAGTCGCCCAACGAGCTCCGCGGTTCGCATCGCCTCATTATGCTCATGATAGCTGATGAACGGTTTTTTGATGCCAAAGTGCTTCAGCAAAAGTCCGGAATGTCGAGTGTCCTCCGCGGCCACCAAATCAACAGACTTCAAGATTTCCAAGCCGCGCAAGGTCATGTCGCCTAAATTGCCAATTGGTGTGGCGACCACGTAAAGCATTTCAAATCATTCAACGAAATGAGATTCGCGCCATGGACGCCAGTATGGCCGATTGCCAAAGTCTTACCAATCCAGGACCTTTGCGAACACGAGGGGCGCTACGATCGTTGCGTCGGATTCGATGATGAACTTCGGTGTCTCTATGTTCAGTTTCCCCCAGGTGATCTTTTCGTTGGGGACCGCGCCCGAGTAGGAGCCGAAACTGGTTGTCGAATCGCTGATCTGGCAGAAATAACCCCACTCCGGCACGAGAGTTGTGGCCACATCTTGATTCAGCATGGGCACCACGCAAATGGGGAAATCGCCGGCAATGCCACCGCCGATTTGAAAGAAGCCAATGGATGAATCCTTCGACACGTCGCGATACCATTCCGCCAGAGCGATCATGTATTCGATACCTGTGCGAACTGTATGCAAATCGGTGATCGCACCTGTCATGCACCGTGCGGCGTAAATATTGCCCAAGGTCGAATCTTCCCAGCCCGGGACAAAAATCGGGAGATCCTTGTGCGCGGCTGCAATCATCCAGCTATCAGCAGGGTCAATTTCATAGAACTTCTTCAGCTTGCATTCCCGTAAAATCTTGTAAAAAAACTGATGCGGAAATCTTCGCTCCTGCCTCTGCGCGGCACTGGCCCATTCATCGAGCACCACATGCTCGATCCGTCGCATAGCTTCTTCTTCCGGAATACAGGTGTCAGTCACGCGATTTAAATGGCGACGCAGCAATTCGTCCTCCTGGTTCGCCGTGAGTTCGCGATAATTGGGAATTCGCTCGTAATGGCTCCGCGCGACGAGGTTGAAGAGGTCCTCCTCGAGATTGGCGCCAGTACAGGTAATTGCATGGACTTTGTCCTTGCGAATCATTTCCGCGAGAGAAATGCCGAGCTCGGCGGTACTCATAGCGCCAGCCAGGGTGATCATCATTTTCCCGCCTCCATTGAGATGGGCGGTGTAGGCGTCGGCGGCGTCTTTGAGCACTGCCGCGTTGAAGTGACGGTAATGCCGATCAATAAACTGGCTGATGCTACCCATCTTTTACGTCATCGAATCTTCCAGTCTGCACTTCGTAAATCTGATGCAAAGGTTATACCGCCATCGTCAAGTGTTAAGCAGAGTTTTTAAAAATCTCGTTACAAAGCGGCAAGGATTGGTGCCACAAGGACATCTGGCATGAGACCCAGAAAAAGAATTGCTGCCGCAAGAACTGCCACAGTGATTCGCTGTAGCAGATCCGGGGGCGTGAAATCCGGTGATGAAGCTGTTGCGAGCCCGGGCGCCTCCACGAAGATCGCTTTTAAGACGATCAGATAATAATAAAGGGAAACGAAGCTTCCAAAAAGCCCTAAGGCAACAAGCCAAAGCAGCCCGTGGTTTCCACCAGCTCGCAGAGCAGCACTAAACAAATAGAATTTGCCAAAAAAGCCGGCCAGCGGCGGTATGCCCGCGAGGGAAAGCATGAACACAGCCATACAACCAGCTATCAACGGCGCACGGCCAGCCAAGCCGCGAAAATTTTTGAGGTCATCCCCACCGGTCTCATTGCGCACGAGGGCCACAACTCCAAACGCACCCACCAGCGTGATTGCGTAAATTACTGCGTAAAAAAGTGTCGCCGCGAATCCCTCCCTGTTTCCGGCAATTAACCCAACTAACGTGTAGCCCGCATGCGCCACCGCAGAATAGGCAAGCAGACGCCGGACGTTGCTTTGCGCGAGGGCGACGAGGTTGCCTATTACGATCGATAAGGCCGCGAGCACAGCCAAAACGGGAGACCAGCCCGCGACCATTGCGTGCCACCCGGCGCTGCCATGAACTGGCCCAAAACCGACCAGCACGATTTTTCCAAGGACCACGAAGGATGCCACCTTTGATCCCGAAGCGATAAAGGCGGCACTGGCAATTGGTGCTCCTTGATACGCGTCCGGCGCCCACAAATGGAACGGCGCAGCAGCAATTTTAAATGCAAACCCAACGAGCGTCATGACGATGCCAGTCGCAAGCAGAGGTTGTACCGGCGCCTCCGCCAGTCTGTTCGAAATCGCAGCGAGACCGGTGCTTCCGGTCATGCCATAGATCAGACTGATGCCAAAAAGAGTGAACGCACTGCAGGTGCTGCCGAACAGAAAATACTTCAGACCTGCTTCGGCCGAACGCACATCGGTTCTGTCGAACGCAGCCAGCACATAAAGCGTGAGTCCCAGCAATTCGAGTCCAATGAAAATCGTAAGCAACTCTTCACTGCCGACCAGCAGCATCAGACCGACAGTTGCCAGAAGAATAAGCGCCAGATATTCGCCTCCATGACGGAGGGATTTCTCCGACCGCGCCAGGCAGACGGTGAAAAAGGCAAGCCCGAGACAAATGATTTTGAAAAGAGATGTCAGGGGCGTGATTACAAGCATCCCGCCGAAAAGGTTCGCATTTCGCGGCAACATCAACACGGCGAATACAGCAATGATAACTCCCAGGCCGGCAATGAACGAGCACCAGCCGGTAGCAGCAGCTCGACGTCCTGCTCTTGCCGGGCCGTGTGAAAACGACACGCTGATCACTCCTGCGCCTCTCCGGCTGACTAGCCCAATCGTAAGCACGACAAGAGCGCTGACGACGACAACAGCCTCGGGCGTAGCTAACCTAAGTAACTCGAGATACGACATGGTTGCTACGGGCGATGTCATCTCAAAAACCTCATTGCTTCAACGGCCGGTTGAATCCGATCAAGCAAAAACCTGGGGTAAAGTCCGACCATCAGCGTCGCGAGCATAAGCAAACAAGCTCCGCATTTTTCAGGAACGGTGATCGGTTGTTCATGCCAATCAGAGGCCGTAGAGACGCGACCTGTCTGCATGTGCGCCTCACCAAAGAATGACTTCATCAGCGCGCGCAACGTAAAAGCCGCTACCAGAATCATCCCGGCCCCCGTGATCCAGACCGCAACCGGGTAAGTCTTCCACGCGCCAATTAAAATCGTGATTTCCGCAGCGAATCCGCTGAAACCCGGAATACCCATCGACGCAGCGGATGCGATAACGAAAGTAAACGCAGCGAACGGCAGCGCCTGGCTCAAGTTCATTTGGGAAAGTGCGTCCAGGTCGCGGGTGTGAGTTCGCCGGTAGAGCATTCGTCCGGCAACGGCGAACAGGAGGGCCGCGATGACGCCGTGGGAAAACATTTGCAGAACGGCGCCCGAAACACCGATTGCATTCAGCGTAGCCAGGCCTAACAACACAAAACCCATGTGGCTCACGCTCGAATATCCGATCACAAACTTGAGATCGCGCTGGCGCAATGCCACCGCCGCCGCGTAAACGATGCCAATCACAGCGAGAATGGCGATGTATTTGGCCCAGGCGTGAAATCCATCCGGAAACAGGTTCATGGCTACGCGCAAACCTGCATAGGCCCCCAGTTTCATTACGATGCCGGCGAGCAACATGGAGCCTGCTGTCGGCGCCGCTACATGGCCTGTCGGTGCCCACGTATGCAATGGCCAAATGCCAGCAAGAACAGCGAATCCCAGGAACAAAACCGGAAACGCCCATGATTGGAGCTGCGGGCTAAAATGGAATTGCGCCAGCTGACTCAGGTCTAACGAGCCGGCACTGGCGTAAGCGGCAATGATCCCCGCAAAAACGAACATGCCGCCGAAAAACGAATACAGGGTCAGCTTCATCGCACCGTACTCTTTGTTGGTCGAGCCGAAGATGGCGATGAGGAAGTACTTCGGAACGATGACTAGTTCGTAGAAGGCAAACAGCAAAAACAAATCGGCGCTAAGAAAAACCCCGTAACAACCTCCGACAACCAGCAACAACCAAAAGAAAAACTCGCGCTGGCGCTCATCGATATCCCAGGAAAACAAGACTGTGCTCACCGCGGAAATGCCAGTGACAAGAACCAATGTGAGACTGACCCCATCAACTGCCAGATGGTAATTCATTCCAAGTGGCGGCACCCACGGGACACTGACGATGGTCATTAAATGAGCAAGGTCAGCGACAGGGGTGGAGATTAGAGCAACGATTCCTAAAACCAAACCTGCGGTGGCTGTTAGCAACGCAATCCAACGCGCCACGACCGCAGGAGCAAAAAGCAGTACGACTGCCCCCGCGAAACTGAGGTAAATCGTCCAGGCGATCATGGGCGTTTGCTCGCCCGATACTGCGAAGTGTTCTCGCAAACAGGAAATCGGATCTGGCGTCGCACGGTGTCGATCTCTTTACTCATTCGCGATGAACCTCAACCAAACAGCCGCGCCATTTGAACGACGGTCGCGTTGAAAATGTTGAACAGGAATTGTGGGGCCAGACCGATGGCGAACATGAGCAATGTCACCGGAACAATCGCAATTTTTTCCCAGGGCAAGAGGTCCGGAAAAGCTGCGCAGCTCTCAGCCAGGGGGCCGCTGAACAGTGCTTGCATCGTGCGTATGAACACGATTGCGGTCACTAGCAGGCCAATGACTGCAATAGCCGTGAAGGATGCCACCATCGCAAATGAACCTTTAAAAATCAGAAATTCTCCGATGAAACCGTTGAGGCCCGGCAAACCGAGGGACGAAAACATGGCGACGCTCATCCATCCACAAAGAATCGGGGTGCGCTGCATCAATCCCCCGAAATCGTCAATGCCACGCAGGCCGCGGCGTTGTTCGAGAAGGCCGACCAGGTAAAACAATGCGGCTGCAGTGATCCCGTGATTGAAAATTTGCATGAACACTCCACTTAACGCCGATTGCGTGTCGATGGCCGCGCCCATGGATGCGGCCACAGTAAACAAACCGAGCATGCAGTAGCCGAGATGATTCACCGACAAGTACGCGATCATCCGTTTAAGATCGGACTGGGCCCAGGCGGCCAACGGCGCGAATACAATGGAGCAGATCGCGAGCGCTAATAGCCACGGGCCAATGATTCTTACCTCGCTTGGAAAAAGCGGAAGCAACAACCGCACAAAACCGTAAACACCCATCTTTGAAAGCAGGCCCGTCAACACCATCGAGACGCCGGTCGGCGCAGTTTCATACGCATCGGGCAGCCACGTGTGGAATGGGAAGAGCGGCACTTTCACTGCCAGGCCGAGAAAGATTCCGGCAAATACCACCCACGCGACTTTGCCCGTGAGAAGTCCGTTCTTCCCAAGGCCGGCCAGAGTCGCAAAGTCGAACGAGCCCCTGGTCCAATAAATCCCGAGGAATCCCAGCAGCATGGCAACGCTTCCAAGAAAGGTATAGAGGAAAAATTTGGTCGCGGCGCGGTCGCGATTCTCTCCTCCCCAGATTTTGATAAGGAGGAAGGCAGGAATCAGACTCATCTCATAGAACAGGAACCAGAGAACAAAGTTTTGAGCGGTGAACGTGCCGTACAGCGCCGACTGCATGATCAACATCAACGCGCAGAACCCTCGATCCATCTTTTGCGCGAGAATCCCGAAGGGCACAATCACCGATGTCAG
>DASREH010000123.1:0-3004 GCA_035652195.1 Candidatus Udaeobacter sp.
TCCCGGACCAACTGTACACCCGACAAACGCGTATTCCCCCAGCGGACGCGCTGCCTGCCAAACCCCGGCAGCGATTGTGCAAACCGGCGCATCCGTTCCGCTGCCAACAGGTGCCAATCGATGACGCAGAACAGATTGACCGGATGCCGTCAGCTCCAGTAACTCCAGGGGACCACCTTCGTACAAATGCCAGACCTCGTCGGATGCCACCTGGTGCCAGCGACTGCAGTTGCCTTGCGTAAGCAGAAAATAAATAGTCGTCAGCGCGGCACGGGAACCCCGCCCATCCATCGGGTCGATCTGGACCGACGATCGAAATATCTGCCGATAAAAACCACCTTCAGGATGCGGCTGCAAATCCAGTCGGACGATCAATTCAGTGGCTCGCGGGTGCATCGCGGAAATGTTGTGGTGGCCATGAAAAAAAGACGATTCGTAATTTGGCAGCGTATCGTCAAAAACAGCACGCTGAATCTGACCAACCTCACTCGCTCGCGATGACTCTACGCTAATGTCTATCCCAGCTGTAGGTCCGGGTTCGGGAAGAGCTTGTCTTTCTCGTGCGCGAAATGCAATGTTCGCTTGCTCAAAGCGTTGGAGCAACTTCCTGGCGTCTCGTGGTGTGTAGATTCCGATCACGACGAATTCGGTTTGCTGAGGCTTGTCGGACTTCATGCTTAACTCAATACGTCTAACGAGAAGAAGGCGACCCACCACTCTGTGAGCTGAAGCTGCGCTCTAATTGGAAGTACACTAATCACGAGCACCCTGAACGGGCAAAAGCAAATAGCGCTGGCTCCAGCGACTGGTTACCTGTCTTCGGGCGCATCCTTCGATTTCGGATGGCATTGGCCATCGTCCACTCCTCGAAAATACGCCATGTTAACTCCGAAAATCAAAAACAAGGAGGATCGGCAGTGTCATTAGGCCGCCGCTAATCGCCTTACTGTTTAGAAAGTAGGGCAACCACGCGACCGCGATGTTAACAACGCACGCAACAACCAACAGGCACAGAATTCGCAATTGAACTCGACGAAAGGAACGCAACTGCCAGTCTGGCCGTGTACTCATCGTAAGACTGAAATATCTAACGAGACAGAGAAAGCCACGGCAGGGTGTCGTGGCAATCACACTGAACCTGTTTCGTAATTGCGCCAGCCTGCTCACGAATGCTTTCGGGTTTTGGCTTCATCGATCGGTTAGATGGCTAGCCTTGAAGGCATCTGATGACTTTCGCGTCCTCAACTTGAGGATCAGTGCGATCAAAAGCTGAAGTAAACCCATGAAAACGACAATGCCCGCAATTCCAGCGACCATCTCGAGCGGAACTGGTCCCGAGCGGCCTGTACCTGGCGTGGTAGATACGCCGGCTCGCATCTGCAGCAATGCAAAGGTGCAGATAACGCCTCCAACGGCCACATAGCACATTCCAGCAGTGACTCGTGATCGCAACGGGTCTTGATCGCTGGCACTCATCTAACGAGAACAAGCTGAGCGAACACCGACGACGAGCCCGCAATCCCTGTGCGATAGCGCTGCGGGCGTGGCAAGCATGTAAAACTGTTCACGAAACTAAATGTGGTCATCACAACGGCCAGTGGTCGGCTGCAGCGATTGGTTAGATCTATTATACATCAATACACAGTAATCGTGGATTCCATGCTAAACTCGCCTCCAGCGATCCACCTGCCATTGCGTTTAAAGGCTTTGAAATATGCGGAGCTTCGATCAGAAGTGTAGACACCCTCCATGGAGCGACGATAGCCGCCGTACTTTACAAGCACTTCATTGGGGCGAACGGCTTCGAGCGTGGTATAAAGATGACTATTCGCGTTGCTTGGTGTGATCAGCGCAGTGATCTGCTGAACGTCCGCCTGCGAGAGCCGATTGGCATAAGGCCCGACAATCTGAAGCTGAGTGGTGCATCCTGCCACCACAACAGCGGCGGCAAGAATCACGAGACGCGACATAGATCTAACGAGACAGAGCTGAGCGACCGCTGACGAGAGCGCGCTTCTCTTCGGGTTTCACCGTTGAAGTCATCAAAGGTAAATCTTCGCGCCGGTCAGCGGTTCGCTCCAGCGTTTGGTTAGATGAATTCATGTCTAGCTCTGGCGAGACTTCAGAGGGAATAATGGCCGCAGTGAAAACTCGACAACACAAAGACCAACGGCAAACGCGCTGGACAAGGTAGCGAAAAACACAATTTTGCTACCTGAGAAATCGTGCGCGAGTGGCCCGATGACAATGATCATCAGGAGCAGTGGCAGTGACCAAAGTGATTTCGGCAAGAAGATTCGAACGACGCGGGAAAGAATAGGAAGAGCTGCACCGGCACCGATGCAAAAGAATATGAGCCAAGTCGGCGGCGCAAGGAAATGACAAAGTAGAAGCAGTGCAACTAGTGCGACTGCTAGAAAAATAATGTCTCCGATGGAAACGCGCCTATTCATCTAACGAGAATTAGACCGAATTTTCCGGTCTTATCCAAGTCTCTTCGCAAAACTACTTTTCTGTAAACACCAGCGCGCCGTTTTTGGCATCGACCTCGACGGTTTGGCCTTCGCGGACTTTGCCCTGCAGGATGTCAATCGAAAGCGGGTCGAGAATCTCTTTTTGAATCGTGCGGCGCAATGGACGCGCGCCGTACACCGGATCGTATCCTTCGCGGGCAAGCAGTTCCTTGGCTGAATCGGAAAGTTTGAGTGTGATTTTTTGTTGCTCGAGGCGTTTGGACAACCGGGCGAGTTGAATGTCAACAATCTTCTTCAATTCGTCTTCAGTAAGCCGGTCAAAAATGATTATCTCATCGACGCGATTGAGAAATTCCGGGCGGAAATGCGCGCGTAACGCGTCCGTCACCAGCCGGCGCCGCGCTTCTTTCGATTCTTCCTCGATGATATATTGAGAACCGATGTTCGACGTCATGATGATGACGGTGTTCTTGAAATCTACCGTTCTCCCCTGCCCGTCCGTGATTCGTCCGTCATCGAGAACCTGGAGA
>DASREH010000124.1:0-30303 GCA_035652195.1 Candidatus Udaeobacter sp.
GCGCACTCCCGCCACGGACGTATAACATCCAGTTGTGATAGAACGTGGATGGTCCCCCATCGCAATGGTTCTGGTAGAACTCAAAGGTCCGTCCGCTGCGATAACGTTGTCCCGTCTCCGTGCCGTGATTGCCCGCCTCACTTCCAAAGATTGTGCAATGCCGAACCACGACACGCATTCCGCCGTCGCCATCAATAAACGTCGCGCTACTGAAATTATTAAAGTTACAGTCCTCGATGAAAATTGCCTGCTCGCTGCCCCATCGCGGATCATCAGCCCACGAGTTGTCGCCGTAATCGCCGATGCCTTTCCAGGACGAATGGCGAATGTTGATACCGCCAACCCACGGGCCCATGGTGAAATCGCAGTGATCGACAACGCCCCATAGCCCTCCGAAAAATACAATCGGACGAAGGTAAAGGCCGTTAAACTCGCAATTATCAATTCGGATATTGGGCGTGGTGCTCACACCGCCGACCGAAATCTCTCCAAGGGATCCGCTATTGATAGGGCCCACGTCGCCCTGAAACTTAATTCCGCTAATCCGAAACAGAGTTGTGCCAGAAGGCAGACTACAATTGAATGCGCCGGGCGAGCTTCCCGTTTTGGAAATTCGATCCTTGATGATCGTCCGCCCTGTGACGCCAATGATACTGATGTTCTTTGATATGTTGACTGTCTTGGTCCACGTAAAGGTTCCCGCCGGCAGAGTGATCGTGTCGCCATTGTGGGCTTGTCTATCGTGGATGGATTGTATGTTTGTTGGTGAACCATCGGAATTGAAGGTGGTAGCGAGCGCGGAATAGCCGCTTACCGCCATGATTGCGATGGTGGTGCTGCAGAGTGTTCGAATATTACCCATGTTCCTCCTTTGGTGGTTAAGAGCGCGAATGCGCCTGGTTGACGCCCATGTCATCACATGCCGACAACACTGTCAACCAGATTCCTTAAGAATCTTTTGTATTTAATGGACAACTGACACAGCCGTGACTACTGTGTGCTTAGGAAATGTTTGTATTCGCTTTAAAAATGCGCAACTTCCGCCCCCCATTTACGTAAATGTAAGTATGAGAACGATGCGAACCCTCCAGAAACTCACGAACATCAAAAAGGATGCTCGCCTGACCATCCGAATCCCAAAAGAATTAAAAGACAAGATCGACGGAATCGACCAGCTCTACGGCGTGGCACTGCCCAAGATCGCAAACGAATGCCTGAAGGCATTTTGCGAATACGTGGAGAAAAAGAAGCAGACGCCCACGTTTCCACTGAGTATCGGGCCGCTGTTATTAGGAGGCAAAATGCAGGACGGTGCCTCCGTTCGCAGACAGCAACCGATTCATCGCGGTAAGCGGCAGCAGGCGTAACGAAGCGGTATTCCTCGTTTTTCGCCGACGGCCCCACTGCGTTCCTTTCGATCAAGCGCGATTGGCGAAGACGCGTTGAGCGTTTAATTTCCTGCGTGCATTCCGAACCAGTGCGGATCCGAAACTTCATCAGCGACCGATTCGTAGAGCCAGTCGACGGAAATTACCTCGACAATATCGAACCGGCGACCGGCAAACCGTATTCGCAAGTCGCGGACAGCGGTACCCGCGACGTTGAAGCCGCTGTCGCTGCCGCAGACAAGGCGTTTGTCGATTGGTCGAACAAACCGGCCGCTGAGCGATCAAAATTTCTGCTTCGCATCGCAGATCTGATTGAGCGCAACCTGGAAAAGCTAGCGCGCGCCGAATCGGTCGACTCCGGCAAGCCGCTCTCATTGGCGCGTGCCCTGGATATTCCTCGCGCCGCCAGCAATTTCCGTTTTTTCGCCACAGCAATTCTGCACACAGAATCCGAAGCGCATATTACTGACAATCTCGCGTTGAATTACACGCTGCGGCAGCCGCGCGGAATCGCAGGGCTGATATCGCCATGGAACCTGCCGCTCTATTTGTTGAGCTGGAAAATCGCGCCGGCGATCGCAGTGGGGAACACAGCAATCGCCAAGCCGAGCGAGCTCACACCAATGACGGCTTACATGCTATGCGAGATCGCACACGAAGCTGGTCTGCCGGCTGGCGTGCTCAATGTCGTGCACGGAACCGGACCGAGTGTCGGTGCCGCGATCACGGCACATCCGAAAATAAATACGATCTCGTTTACTGGTGGCACTGTTACCGGTCGCAAGGTCGCAGAGACATGCGCGCCCTTGTTCAAGAAAGTGTCGCTAGAGCTTGGCGGAAAAAACCCAAATATTATCTTTGCCGACGCTGATCTTGACGCCGCGATTTCGGGAAGCGTGCGTTCTTCTTTCGCGAATCAGGGGCAGATTTGTTTGTGCGGGTCACGTCTGTTTGTGGAGCGGCCGGTTTATGAAGATTTCGTTGAGCGATTCGTCGACAAGGCGTCGGCATTAAAGACGGGGGATCCGCTCGACGAGAAAACGGACCAGGGTGCGATCGCAAGCAAAAGTCAGCTCGATAAGATCAAGTTCTATGTTGATCTTGCGCTAAAGGAAGGAGGAAAGCTCGCGCTCGGAGGTCAGGCGCCCCAAGCAATCAACGAGCGTTGTCGCGATGGTTATTTCTTCCAGCCTACAGTTATTACCGGTTTACCGGTATCGTGCCGGACAAACCGCGAAGAAATCTTCGGGCCGATTGTCACGGTTACACCGTTCGACACCGAGGAAGAGGTAATCGCACATGCGAACGATTGCGATTACGGCCTGTCCTCCAGCGTCTGGACACAAAACCTTGCTCGCGCTCATCGCGCTGCGGAGCGAATCAATGCCGGGACGGTTTGGGTGAATTGCTGGCTCCTTCGCGACCTACGCGTCCCTTTTGGCGGAATGAAACAAAGCGGCGTTGGTCGCGAAGGCGGCGAAGAAGCGTTGCGCTTTTTCACCGAGCCTAAAAACGTTTGCATCGCAAAATAACCCGCTGGGCAACTAAATCGATTGCTGAATCATTCCATCACTGGAGCGTGCCCACGAGTTGTTACAGGAAATAAAACGCGGAGTAGTTGATCACTAATGCAGAACTGCTGATGTTCCAATTATGTGCCGAGCCATCAAAACGCTTCATAACTTTAGTCCGCCTGCGACGACGGATGAAATTCGTGCGTCGTCACTGCAGTTCGTCCGCAAACTGAGCGGTTTCACAAAGCCTTCGAAAGTAAACGAAGCTGCTTTCAACCGTGCTGTCGATGACGTGGCCCATGCCGCGCAGCACTTGCTCGATTCTCTCGTTACCAATATGCCGCCACGCGATCGCGCAGTCGAAGCTGCAAAAGCGCGCGCTCGATCAGCAAAACGGTTCCCTCCCGCGCAGATCATCGCCAATGGTCATAGCCACGCGTGAGAAGCGGCGGTTTGCCCCACGATTGAGACTCGGCGCATTTCGCAGTGGTGTTAGAGCCGTGGCGAATGACGATATCCAGATAGCATCATTCAGATTTGATACTGGCGTCTCCGGTTGGATCGATCCTGGTATGTCGCCTGACGACAAACGGCACCTCTTGTGTCCGATGCAGTCGTGGTCAAGCTTTAGATAACACGTGATGTCTTAATGGAAAGCCGACGTGTTAAATTCCTCCATGGACGCGACAACCGCTAACACCGCAAGCTCACATCCGATTTCGGCAACGAAGTTCATCGCAAGAGTCTGAGCCGACCCGCCATGGGATCACCAACACTTAGCGGTGCGAATTTGCGCACGGCTTTTGTCCTGCTGCTGGTAATAGCAGTCAGTGCGTTGTTCCTGGCCGTGGCCTGGCCATTCCTCGAACCGCTTCTTCTCGGGGCCTTGCTGGCCGGGTTATTCCACCCTTTATATCGCTGGATAACAAGGCTGGTAGGAGATCGCCAGTCGTTAGGCGCGGTCCTCACGCTACTCGTGTTGTTCGTACTCGTTCTTGGCCCTGTCACCACATTTCTCGGAATTGTGGTGCAACAGGCGCTGAGCATAAGCGATGAGGCGATTCCCTGGCTTCGTCAACACCTGGGCGCGGCGAGTACGTTCAACCTGCATGATTGGCTGGTGCAAAGATTTCCAACGCTGGGCGATTACGTTCCAAGCCAGGAGCAACTGCTGCAACAAGTCGGCACTGCTGCCAAATCTGCAGGGGCGTTCCTTGTTACTGTTCTGTCGCGGGCGACCGCCACAACAGCAGCGTTCATCCTCAATTTGTTTGTCATGCTTTACGCCATGTTTTTCTTCTTCAAAGACGGCAAGAAAATCCTCGAACGCATTTTGTATTATCTTCCACTGAACGACGAGGATGAAGCGCGAATGCTGGCGCGATTTACTTCCATCACACGAGCGACCGTCAAAGGCACTGTGGTAATCGGCATTATCCAGGGCACATTGGCGGGAATCGCCTTCTGGATGGCAGGGATTCAAGGAGCGGCATTTTGGGGAACAATCATGACCATACTGTCGATCGTGCCCGGCATCGGCGCAGCGCTGGTGTGGGTGCCGGCAGTCATCATTCTGTTCATAAACGGTCAATATGTGACGGCAACATTGCTGCTGGTTTGGTGCGCTGCCGTAGTTGGAACTGTTGATAATTTCCTGCGGCCGGCACTTGTCGGGAGAGATGCGAAGATGCCCGATCTCCTCATTTTGATCGGCACCCTTGGCGGGTTATTCCTCTTCGGACCCATCGGTTTCATTGTTGGCCCGATCGTCTGTGGGCTGTTTCTGACGGCCTGGGACATTTACGGTGCTACGTTCAAGGAAGTACTGCCCCCGGTGAAAAGCTTTCAGACGTCCGAAGACAATGCTATGACGGCAACAGCCCGGGAGCCTTCCGGTCGCGATTAGCGAAAGAAGTATGATTGCTCCCCTTCTCTGTTGATCAAAATCGTGCTGCTCTAATCCTAGTCCGAACCAAGAAAATGAATGAAACATTTGAAAGCACTCGTGCACCCGAACCGGTTGGGGCGTTCCCGCATGCGAAACGCGTTGGAAATTTTTTGTTTCTTTCGGGCATTGGTCCGCGCGTTCGCGGCAGCAAGCAGATACCTGGCGTAACGCTTGGACCCGGCGGCGAAGTGATCGAATACGATATCGAAACACAATGCAGGGCAGTCTTTGAAAATGTTCGACTGGTATTGGAAGACTCAGGCGCCCGCTGGAACGATATTGTTGATGTCACCGTGTTTCTTACGGATATGAAAAAAGATTTCCAGACTTACAACAAACTGTACGCCGAATATTTCTCCGGTGACGGGAAACCAAATCCCACCCGCACCACACTCGAAGTCGGCGCATTGCCAACCCCCATCGCCATTGAGCTTAAAGTCATTGCTGCGGTAAGGTAGCCGCGCTGACTTCTGCGTGTCGTCCAGGCAAGCTCTTTTATTTCCGATTACAATCAACTCCTGAGCACGATGAACGTTTCTTCTCGCATTATTACCGCCGACCACACCGGTATCACCGTCTCAAATCTTGAACGGTCTCTTTTATTTTGGCGGGAAGTTCTCGGGTTCGAGCTTTCCCATACCGCGCATCAAAAGGGGGAGATGGCGCGGGAAATTACCGGGGTGGAAGGTGCAGAGATCAACCTTGCGGTAGTGAAAGCTCCAGGCGGGCATAAAATCGAGCTCTTAGAGTATCTCGCACCAGTAGAGCGCAAGCGGAAAGGCGATCTTCGCCCCTGTGATGTCGGGTTTGTGCACGTAGCGCTCGTCGTTGACGATCTCGATGGAGTTTTGAAGGCGATTGAATCATCTGGCTGGAAAGCTGCTGGTAAAGCGCAAACTCTTCAGTCGGGTCCAAACGCGGGAAAACGCGTCGTCTACGTTCGCGATCCCGATGGCACAACTATCGAGTTTATGCAGGCGGCCGAGAGGCGCTGATTTTGAATTCACACAGGGTTCGATGTGCGATGCTGAGTGAAATAGACGCCAAACTGAGCATTGGACGTTTCGCATTCAGTATTCGACGTTCCTTGCTCGCGCCATGTCCATGACTTTTTCCAACCGTGAAGAGTTCGCTCGTGAGCTGGACGCCGGGGACTCGCTAGGCGCTTTTCGTGATAAATTTTATCTTCCTGTTGGCAAGGACGGCGAACCGTTGATCTATTTCGCGGGTAATTCGTTAGGGCTCATGCCAAAATCGGCGAAACAGGTCGTCGAAGCGGAGTTGAACAACTGGGCAACGCTGGCGGTCGATGCGCATCACGCGCCGGAACCGCCATGGTACACTTATCACGAAGCGTTGCGTGAACCGACCGCCCGGCTCGTTGGCGCAAAACCGCTGGAAGTGATCTGCATGAACAGCCTGACAGTGAACCTCCACCTGATGATGGCCACATTTTATCGGCCAACCAAGTCACGTTTCAAAATTCTAATGGAAGAACCTGCGTTTCCTTCCGACACCTACGCAATCAAAACGCAAATTAGCCATCACGGGTTTAACCCGAAAGAGGCGCTTATTCTTGCACGACCACGTAAAGGCGAGTTCACAATCAAGACCGAAGATATTGTGGACCTGATCCGGAAAAATGCCGATCAACTCGCGCTGGTGATGTTTGCCGGCGTAAATTTTTTTACGGGGCAATTGTTCGATATCGAACGAATCGCCGCTGCAGCCCGAGCAGCTGGGATTGTGGCTGGATTCGATCTCGCCCATGCGGCCGGCAACGTACCGCTGTCTCTCCACGATTGGGACGTCGATTTCGCTGTCTGGTGTTCGTATAAATACCTAAACGCAGGTCCCGGGGCGGTGGCCGGCGCGTTCGTCCACGAACGCCACGCCACCAACACGAAACTGCCGAGATTCGGCGGCTGGTTCGGCAACGATCCGAATACGAGGTTCCGATTGCATTTGGAGCCCGAATTCATCCCGGTTGCTTCAGCCGATGGCTGGCAAATTAGTAATCCCCCGATCTTATCGATGGCGCCGTTGCGCGCTTCGCTTGAAGTCTTCGATGATGCCGGAGGCATGGAACCACTACGTGCCAAGTCGAGCAGACTGACCAGTTATCTCGAGTTTCTGCTAACGGAGCTTGGATCGAGAAAATTCACGGTCGTCACACCACGCAATCCGGAAGAGCGCGGTTGCCAATTGTCGATCCTGGCGCACGAGCATCCGAAAGAATTGTTAAAAGACCTCGAGGCCACAGGCGTGAAATGCGATTTTCGTGAACCGAACGTCATTCGCGTCGCCCCTACCCCGCTTTACAACACGTTCCACGAAGTCTGGCGTTTCGCGAGGATACTCCGCGAAGAATGAAGGTACTCGCAGCCTCGTTGCTAGCGGCTTCGGCGCTCGGGGCAACGAACGTCACTGCGGCAGCAGATCGCGTCAGCGATTTTGTAAATGACTACCTCAAGAAAAAGCAGGTTCCTGGCTGCGCCCTGTTGGTTCGGCATAATGGCAAAGTCGTGCTCGCAACCGGCTATGGCATCGCCAATTTGGAACACAACGTGCCCGTCAAACCGCAAACGGTTTTTCAGTCCGGATCGATCGGCAAACAATTCACCGCCATGGCGATAATGCTGCTCGTCGAAGATCAGAAATTGTCGCTCGACGAGGCGATCTCAAAATATCTTACAGTGCCGGCCAGTTGGTCCGGCATCACTGTGCGGCATTTGCTAACGCAGACATCCGGGCTCGGCGACTATCCGGAAATTTTTTCGCTCCAACGAGATTACACTGAAGACGATCTGCTTAAGATGATTGCAACACAGCCGCTTGGCTTCGCTCCTGGGGAAAAGTGGAGCTACAGCAATCTGGGGTATGTAACGTTGGGCATTCTCGTTCGCAAAGTGAGCGGCCAATTCTGGGGCGATTTTTTGCAAAAACGCGTTTTCGACCCGCTGGGTATGAAGAACGCTCGTGTGATTAGCGAAGCTGACGTCATCCCGAATCGCGCTGCTGGCTATGTTCTCAAGGATCAAGTTCTCAAGAATCAGAAGTGGGTTTCGCCGAGTGTGAACACGACTGCGGACGGCAGCTTGTATTTCACCGTCAAAGATCTGGCGAGATGGGACGATGCGTTGGAATCGCAAAAATTGCTGAGCGGCGCCAACTATGGACAAATGTGGACGCCAGTTCGTCTCAACGACGGAACTACCGCTCCCTACGGTTTCGGTTGGCGAATTTCAAAAACCGACTCCGGCAGGCTGATACTGGAACACGGCGGCGCTTGGCAGGGATTCGCATCATATATTGTGCGTTATCCGGACGATCGACTCACGGTCGCTGCGCTGTGCAATCGTGCGGGTGCAGACGCTAGGTACATCGCAAACCGGATCGCTGGATTTTACGTTCCGGTTCTTGCACCGCGACCACATACCGCAGTCTCACTTAATCTCGCGACCTTGAGTTCATACGCTGGTGATTATCGTCTTGAGGACCGATTCACGATTAACGTCAGAGCCGCCGGTTCTCGGCTTGAAACAACATGGCTCGGTGAAAGGATTGCGTTGATCCCCGAATCTGAAACCGCATTCTTCCAGGAAGATTCAGATCGCACCGTCCGCTTCATCAAAGACGCAGATGGCAAGGTAACGTCGCTTGTGATTTCAGTGCCCGAAGAATTAACACTGCGCAAATTGCGCTGAAGCTCATCTACGGGTGCTTGCGTTCGACCGCGACAAAAAACGGATGCAACTCCGCCGTCATTAATCCTCCGGCAACCGCTGGGTCTTCTTCCATGAACTTTTTTGCTGCGGCTTCGTCAGGTGCCTTGAAAACGGCGATACCAAATGTTTTGTCGCCTGGTTCTGATGTTCGGCCGGCAAGAATCACGTCACCGGACTTTGCCGCCTCCTGAAGCCGAACGAAATGACGCTTGATCACTGCATTGTCTTCTTTAGTCCAGGCTGAATCCGCGTAGAGGCGCGGCACCAACTTCAGCACGTAGATAAACTGCTTCGACTTCGCGGGTCCCGTTTGTTGTGCGTTCAGCGAACTGACAGTTACAAGGATGCAGGTCAGCAAGAACAAAATTCGGCGGAATCGATTTTTCATGTGATGATATCAATTAATGGTGTTCGTCGCGCACGTTTGTGCCAGCTATCTTTTAAGCCGCTCCACGTGCTAAGTAGGAGCTCAGACTCATCGAATCAGCTGGTTTGAAACGCCAGAAGGATCGCCCGGCAAAATATCGGCGCAGCTTTTGGTTTTCAAACGGTCTTCTCCAGTTTCTTCGTCAGCATTCTTGGGATGCGCCGAAAATGAATCTGTTGGCTGACCTGCCATTTAGGGGATGCGGTTATCTTGCAAATGCACTGAAGAGGTGCGAAAAGCCTGACCAACCAATGAACATTTCCAAACTGATCCGCGGCGCTATTTGGGTTGTCGTATTCGTTGTCCTGATTCATCCGACGTGGGCCAGAGATGAGAGATCGATCAGGGATTTGGCCAAGGCGCTGACGAAGCTCAGCCCTGATGTGGATCCGAAAGAAGCAGAGCTCATCTCTTTGACGGCGCACACGACCGCACGTCAGCTCGCAAAGGATTACCACGTGGTCTTAAACCCGGAGTTTCAAGCTTTCCTGGTCAACGTCGGTGCTCGGAAACGCGGCTGGTGCGGTCACTGGACACAGGATATCGGAACGCGTTTGAAGGAGCTCAAACCGAAAACGCTAGTGCTGCACTGGGGCGTCGCCTACGATCACACATCGAGCGAAAATAACTGCCTCGTAATCACTGCGCGCAACCAGCCTTTCACCGACGGCATTATCATTGATGGCTGGCGGAGGGCTGGCCGGCTATTTTGGTGTCCCGTCATTCAAGACCACGAGTATGAAGTCGAGCAACATTACGGCCATTCCGGGATCACTGCGTGGAAAGAAAACATGCAATGGAGTGCGTGGCTGCAGGATTATGAAACGGTCGTGCAGAAGCCAAAGAAAGCGACGAACAAGAAAGTAGAGGAAGTGAGCTCGAGCCGTAGGCAGCGGCTCGATAACGCCCTTTCAACCGAGGCAATAGTCCCGTAACGGCGCAGTGAGAGTAGTCTGCGCCTTGATAGTGAATGCCGACTAAATTTATTCTCGTCGGTAGCGGCTTGGCCGGCGGATTGCTCGCCGCCTATTTGGGACGCCGCGGATACGATGTTGATCTTTACGAACGCAGGGCCGATCCGCGTGAAGGCAATATCGTTGGCGGCCGTTCAATCAATCTGGCAATTTCGACTCGAGGCATTTATGCGCTCGAACAGATCGGCATCGCAGACGAGGCGTTAGGAAATGCGATCCCCATGCGCGGCCGCATGGTTCACGACAAATCCGGCGAGCTGCATTTCGCGCCCTACGATGTTGATCCCGGTAAGTGTATTAACTCAATCGGGCGCGCATCTCTCAACACGGCAGTGATCGAGGCGGCGCAGCGTTACCCAAATGTGCATGTGCATTTCAATCATAAATGCACTGGTGTTGAACTGGACAAGGCCATCTGTCATTTGGAAACCGAGACTGGAAAACTCACCGTGGCTGGTGATGCCGTGATCGGAGTCGATGGGGCGTTCTCTTCAGTGCGCAAATCGATGCAGGAGAATCTCAACAATTTCCAGTATGACGAGAGTTATCTGGCACACGGATATAAGGAACTGACCATACCGCCAGCCCCGGACGGTTCGTGGCGAATTGAGAAAAACGCACTGCACATCTGGCCTCGCAAAAGTTTCATGATGATTGCGCTGCCGAATCCCGATGGCTCTTTCACGTGCACACTTTTTTGGGAATTCGAAGGTCCGCGCAGTTTCGCCACCACCAAGACCAGTGGCGATGTTGAGCGCTTCTTCAATGAAGAATTTCCTGACGCCGTTCCTCTGATGCCGACGCTGCTCGAAGATTTTAAGAACAATCCGACAGGTTCACTGGTGACCATTCGTTGCCGGCCATGGTATTATCGTGACCGGGTTTGCCTGCTCGGCGACGCAGCCCACGCAGTGGTTCCATTTTACGGTCAGGGAATGAATGCCGCCTTCGAAGATTGCGTTGTCCTCGATGAATGCCTTGAAAAATTCGGCACCGATCGCGAACGCGCTTTTGCGGAATATTTTTCGCGCCGCAAAGAAAATGCCGACGCTCTCGCGGACCTGGCGGTCGGCAACTTCATCGAAATGCGGGATAAAACAGCGTCCACCGTTTTCCGAGCGAAGAAAAAACTCGATCATTTTCTCGAAGCGCTACTACCCGGCGTATATCTGCCCCTTTACACAATGGTCACCTTCACCCGAATCCCGTACGCACAAGCGACGCGACGCGCTCGATTGCAGGATCGGATTCTGTCCGCGATTGCGCTCACGATTCTCGTGGTCGCAATCGTCGCTCTCGGGGCAGCGCTCCGTCGATCACGGTCGTGATAAACCGCTGGTGAGTTACAAACCTAATTCAGGACCAAAGAGTGCTCGACTACGAGCCTGCGTGCTTCCCCTTGCGAGTTCGTTGAGACCCGACGCGTTGATGAGCCTCCTCCTCCAAGGTGGCCACGACCTTGTGAAAACTCGCAATATCGGCTGCGCTAACACGACGGCCAACGCCGCGTTCCAAAGTAGATAAATGACGCTGGACACGCTGCGCCAGTGTTCGCCCTTTTGCCGTTAATTTCACGATGAACGTGCGCCGATCTGTTTCTCCTACCATGCGGGTGATTAATCCGCGTTTATCCAACCGGTCGAGAATGCTCGTCAATGTCGATCTTTTGTGCGCGAGACCACGGTGAAGCTCGGACACGTTAGCGCGTCCGGAATTAGCAAGCAGACCTAAAATGTGCGCTTCGCCCTGCGTCAGGCCAGGTTCCTTCAAATCGTCAAGATAAAGACCGATTCGGTGCGTGGCGCGGTGAACTGGATGGACAAGTCGCAGTGGCATCGATTGAAAGCGGCTTCAGGTCCGGCTGCACCCAGGAAGATCGTGCTTCATCACTGAAAAGCCGCTCCCTTGAATAGTAATTGAGGGGGAGATTTTTTTCCAGCAATTGTGGATTCGCCCGTACGACATCTTTCAGGCACCTCCCGGGATTGAGGGCATGCGCGTGAGAGAGGAGTTTCACCCAAAATAGCGTCATCGTTTCGTGATATCTTTCCGGCTTACCGGCGCCCGCTGCGAATCGGCGCAGAGTTTGCGACATCTTGTTGGCAGCTTGTTCTGCCGATGGAGATTCGGCGAGATATGCCCAGGCTACGTGTAAATGCGAGGCATGATGAAAATCGCTAACTTCCCCTCGCTCCAACGCACGGGCTAATTCGGCATCACTCACGACTCGCGCCTTTCGTGAATGCGCAGTTGATAGCCGTTGGCCAATGCCTGAATTGTCGCTTCGCTGCGTGGAAATGGCGGGACTGCGTGCAAGGTAATGGACTCCATTAGTGTTACGATATCGTAGTATCCGATATCGTCAATACTTCGTCACGCGGAGCCAGGATCATTCAATCGACAGCGCCAGACCGCTGCCCTTAAGTGAACGGACACAGGGAGAGCGCGCGAAGGACGGCCTCGAAACAGGTTTGTTTGCCCATTTGCGACGGCTGGTGAGCTCATTTGAATTGTAAGGGGCTAGGCCGGCTTGCTATTCTCCGCTCATGCATCCGCGACGTTGTTTACTGCCCAGTCTGTGTATCAGTTGCCTGCTTTTTGCACCCGTTCTTTCCGCGGAGGAAGATCCGCTGAGTGATCCGGACCTGAAGGATCTCTTAAAACAGGCGGAAGAAATGCAGAAGGAAGCGAAACAACTCCAAAAGCAGAATCCCACATCGCAGGACACAAAGAAAAAACTCGCTGACATGCTGTCTGAAGCGAAAAAAGAAGAAGCCAGGCAGGAGCAGGAGGAGAAGCAGGAAAAAGAAAAGCTCCAGGCCGCGCTCAAGAAGCAGCTCGAAGCCCCGGGGCCGATCGTTTTACCTGATTGGACGCCCGCTACGCCGGAATTCAAACCTGCCGGACCCCCTGCAAGAAAAATCGTCGAGGATGAAGTAAGAATCGTTCAGACCGGTACCTCATCAGTCACGCCAGAGAAGATAGCGGACAACTGGCAAGCGGCGGCAACGACCGCAAACAACCTCAATCAAAGTCTTAACAAAATCAGTGTGAACGGAAAGATCACCAGGATTTTGTTTCTAAGTACGCGCACTGATCCGAGACAAGAGGTGGAACTCGAGGCGAGTCGCGAACCCGATGCTAAGATTACGCAGGTAGAGATTTCTTCGCCATTACCAAAGCCGGACATTGATTCGGAATGACACAGCCTTTTTGGGAACGCGGAAACTTGCAATCCGCCGAACCAGGATTAACACAGTTACACTATGTCCGACACATACGTTCCAATGATCAGCTCGGGCGTTGCAGGGCCCCTTGGTGTTCTGCATCTGCCACGTCTATGGCTCAAAGTCTCTCTTGAGGAGCAAGGTAAACTCGCACCTGGATATCCCGGGATCGGCAGAGGGTTTGACGCGATGACTTGTGCTGCGCTCGGACTGGAAGAACAGGCAGTAAAAGATTACATCAGACAAAACAAACCCACCTATCCTGACTTCGAAGCCTGGGTAAGAAAAAATGGCAAGTCAGTGAATCGCGAGGCAATTGAAAAGCATAACGCTGCGGTGCGTGGTTACATCCACGACGACGATACCCGCAAAGGAGTTTTGGCCGCGTGCAATATTGCCGATGATCCCGCGGCTCCAAAAGATGCGGTGAATCTCAACAATCTCGACGATTGGTACGAGTTTCATCAAGTGGTTCTCAAGTAGAGACGCCTATCTTCGAACCGAAAAACTGGCGAAGGTAATCAGAGGGGGCGCGTGCGATTACCGCATTGACGCGAACGCACGCGCCGTGGAGCATTCTAACATGCCATCGATGTCGACGAACGTGGTGCCAGCATTTCGCGATGTGGCTCGCAGATCCAGCGGCAGCGGCAAGAGTTTGTCACAGCGCTATTTTGTCTCGCCGGAAATATTTGCTCAGGAACAAAACAAGATTTTTTCAGAGGAATGGCTGCTGATTGGACATCAAAGCCAAGTTGGAAAATCCGGTGATTACTTCGTTGCGGAAGTCGCGGGCGAAAACCTGATTATCGTGCGGGATAGAAAATCGACTATCCGCGGCTTTTACAACGTTTGCCGTCATCGCGGGTGCAGGCTTCGGGAAGATCACAGCGGCCACATTTCTGCAATCCAGTGCCCGTATCATGCGTGGACGTATGCACTTGATGGGCGGCTGCTCAGCGCGCCGCACATGGATGATGTTCCGGGCTTCGATAAGATCGAATATTCACTGCGACCGGCGCACCTTGGTTTGTGGGAAGGATTTATTTTCGTAAATCTGGCTGACTCCCCTACTCCACTAGAGGAATGGTTTGGGTCGCTTACAGGGAAGTTCTGCCAATGGAATTTGCCAAAACTAAGGTCAGCCCAACGAATCAACTATGACGTGCAGGCGAATTGGAAGCTGATGTTCGAAAATTACTCCGAATGCTATCACTGCCCGGGGGTGCATCCGGAGCTGTCCAAAGTGTCCCCTTACGACTCGGCGGAAAACGATCTTGCCGAAGGACCGTTTCTAGGCGGCTTTATGCGGATCACGAGGGGCGCCAGTCTCACCAACAGTGGGAAGTCCTGCGCCTTATCGGTAGGCACATTCGGAGAGGATGATTTTCGCCGAGTGTTTTACTACTCTATTTTCCCGAACGCGCTGCTCAGTTTACATCCAGACTATGTGATGGTGCACCAGCTTTGGCCCGTTTCTCCGACACGGACGCTGATATTCTGTGACTGGTTTTTTCATCCGGCGGCTTTCGAGCAAAATGATTTTAAACCCGAAGACGCGATCGAGTTCTGGGATATGACTAACAAGCAGGACTGGCACATATGCGAACTAAGCCAGCAAGGCATCGCCTCGCGCGCGTACGTGCCCGGCCCATTCTCTTCGCGGGAGAGCATTCCCGCCGCATGGGATCGTTATTATCTTCGCGTTTTAAACGAGTGAAGAAGGAATGCCAGCCAGTTCCGATATGCAGCCTCCTCTGACCTACGCGACTTACCTGGATCTGGAGAATTTGTTGAACCTTCAGAAGCCGCGTTCCCATCCGCCGGAGCACGATGAAACGCTCTTTATCATCATCCACCAGACGTACGAGCTGTGGTTCAAGCAGTTGTTATATGAGTTCGAAAAGATAAAAAGAGATTTCTCGGCAGGAGACCTTTTCGGGGCGATCCACACATTTAAGCGTGCTCGCACAATCATGAAGGTCCTGGTGGCGCAGGTAGATATTCTTGAAACGATGACGCCTTCATCGTTCTCCAGTTTTCGTGATCGTCTTGAGACTGCATCAGGATTCCAGTCAGTGCAGTTTCGCGAACTTGAATTTTCGCTTGGGTACAAGCGGGAATCGACACTTAGATATCTCAAGCCAGATTTCCCAGGATACGATCGACTGCAACGTTTGCTCCGCGAACGCAGCGTGGTCGATCATTTTTACGATTTTCTTGCCACACGAGGTGCGCAAATCCCGGCAGATCTAAAGAATCGCGATATAACCAAGCCGAACGAACCCGACGAGCGTGTGCAGCAGCAAATTCTGCAGCTCTATAAAAACTGCCCTGAATGCTCGATTCTTTTCGAATTGATGACCGATTTCGATGAAGGCCTGCAGGAGTGGCGTTACCGCCACATCAAACTTGTCGAGCGAACAATCGGAGCGAAAAAGGGAACCGGCGGATCGCCGGGCGTCCCCTTTCTGAAAGAGTCACTGTTCAGGCCAGTGTTTCACGACCTCTGGGCCATTCGGCGCGAAATGTAACGCGCAAAACTTGCGCCGGAGCATTGCGGCCTACGGCAGCCCCAGGAACTCGCGCGCTGTTCCGAAGAGCAGCTGTGCTTTCTCTTCGGCCGACAGTTTGGTCGACTCGATCAGTGCGCCTGGCTTCGATTCGCCTAATGGAAATGGATAGTCTGATCCCAACGCGACGCGTTCCGCTCCGAAAAGTTTTATCAAAAGCATCAACGCGTCCGCGTCGTGAACGAGTGAATCGACGTAGAACCGCGCAGGTTTGCTGCCAGAAGCCAAATAGGTGCGCGGATTCTTGTTGTTTTCCACCGCGACCAAATCAGGGCGAACATGAAAGGCGCGTTCGACCCGCCCGGCCGTGAACGGAAATGCTCCGCCACCATGGGCGAAAGCAACCCGAAGCTTCGGAAAGCGTTCAAACACGCCGCCAAAAATCATGGAGCAGATCGCCAGCGAAGTTTCAGCCGGCATACCGACGAGCCACGGTAACCAGTACTTGGGCATCCGTTCCCTGCCTACCATGTCCCATGGATGAATGAAAAACACCGCGTTCAGTTTTTCAGCAGTGCTCCAAACGGGCTGTAGTGACGCACTATCGAGATTCAACGTATCCATTCGGCCGGAATGCGGATTTGGGTCTACATGCGTGCCGATTTCGGCACCACGCAATCCAAGTTCGAGTACGCATCGTTCCAATTCGGCGGCAGCCATATCGGGATCTTGCATCGGAATCGTCCCCAAACCCGCAAACCGCTTTGGATGTTCACGTACGACCTCGGCAATATGATCGTTTAGACGCCGCGACAAATCCAAAGCGTCAGCCGGCTTTGCCCAGTAGCTAAACATTACCGGCACGGTGGAAAGAACCTGCATGGAGACGCCATCACGGTCGCACTCCGCGATTCGCTGAACCGGGTCCCACACATTGTCAGTAATCTCTCGGAAGACACGGTCACCGATTATCATGCGAGCGCAGCATGGCTTGTAATGTTCAAGCCTCACGAATCCGCGGTAGCCGTATTTTGCGTCGAGGTCCGGCCATTCCCGCGGCAAAATGTGCGTATGTAGATCGATCTTCACGTGTGAATTGCAGGAGATTTGCGCAAACTCCAAAAGCGCCGGGAGTTGCGGCGAATGTACTACGGAGATTCCATTGGCGACGCTTTTTCCACCTTCTTGCCGCACTTTTTGCAGGTGCGACGTGCGTCGTCATTCCAAAAATCGAGCATCACTCGGCTGAAGTGATCCACGATGTCCTTGCAGTCGAAATGGATGTCTTCCACCAAAGCGCCACAATTGTCGCAGTAAAAAATAACATGTTCTTTTTCTCCCGCCGGCCGGCGTCGTTCGACAACTATACCAATGGTATCCGGCGGGCGCTGCGGCGAATGCGGAATATTCGGCGGGATAAAGAATGTTTCGCCTTCTTTGACAATATGGTCAACGACGCGGTCGCCTTCGCGGGTGCGCACCTTGATGTCGCCTTTTAGCTGATAGAAATACTCTTCCGAATCGACGAGGTGAAAATCGTTCCGCGCGTTTGGGCCTTTGATGACCATCACAAAGAAATCGCGACCATCATAAAGGTACTGATTGCTGACTGGAGGTTTAAATTTGTGGGCATTCTCTTCGATCCACTTCTCCAGATTGATTGGCGGCCCAACGCTGGTCATACGAATCAGCGTATGCTGTCAACGGGAAGCGTCAACCGCATCAGAATCAACAATCTTAATTTACCTGCGTTGTCCACAAAGGATCTGGCGACTTTCATCGTTTCCATCTCTGGCTGTCTCCCGCTCATCACAAATTTGGCTGCGGTCGTGCAGGCTTTTTTTCTCATGACTACCGCACCGGGCATGTCGTCAACGGTTGTCTTTTAGCCGACCAGAGTCATACGAAGCGGTCAAGCCTTCATTTAACCGATCACAGTTGGCGAGGACGAATGCATTGAGAAGCGTCGTCATTTTGCACTAAATGGCACGGCCAGAGTAACCTCGGGACACGAGTTTTACAGTTGAATGATCACCTTGCGAAGAATACTATCCGCCGCTCTGTGAAAACAGGCCGATTACTTCAATTTGCTGCGACCGTGCTCACTGCAATGATCATTTGCGGTTGCGAGACTATTCCAGAAGGTCCTTACCCTCGTGCTACTGAAATCGGTTGGTGGGATGACGAAGGCGCCTCGGGACCGCCGAGGATTGTTGTGCATATTGGCGAACAGAAAGCGTACTTTTACAAGGGCAAACGTCTGGTCGGTGTATCTACGGTGTCGACCGGCAAGCCCGGTTTCTCAACTCCGCCCGGAAATTATTCTGTTCTTTCCAAAAGCCCGGACCATGTGTCAACGCTGTTCGGCGATTACATAGATGATTATGGCAATGTTGTGAGGTCGAACATTGACTCTCGCAAGGACAAACGCCCACCGGGTACCCATTTCGACGGCGCGGAGATGCCCTATGCCATGTTCTTCAGAGGCGGGTATGCAATGCATCAGGGATATGTGCCGCCGTTTGCTGCTTCTCACGGTTGTATCCGCCTGCCCAGTGGAATGGCGAGCAGGTTCTATGAAAATGCCCCCGTGGGCACTCCGGTAAAGGTCACAGAGTAGTTGCCTGGGCGGAGGATCCGCCCGTCGATTCAACCAACCGTTGTAGAGCGGCCCAATCCCGCTGGCCTCATCGCTTCGGCAATCCGGCAACAACTCCAGCACTGTGCTAAAATAGAGGCTCTGTATGAACCTGAGCATCATTGACGAAGAACGAAGTAACGCGATGCAGTTTGGCGCCGACGAGATGCAACGTTATTCGCGTCACCTCATCATGCCCGAGGTTACATCTGACGGCCAGAAGCGGCTTAAGGCTGCGCGCGTATTATGCATTGGAGCTGGCGGGCTTGGATCGCCCATCGCGCTTTACCTGGCAGCTGCTGGTGTCGGAACGATTGGCATTGTGGATTTTGACGATGTCGATCTTTCAAATCTTCAGCGGCAGATTCTCCACGGAACGAAAGATGTCGGCCGCGCTAAGCTGGAGTCGGCCAGGGATCGATTGCACGACATTAACCCACAGATCGAAATTAATCTGCATCAGTGCCGGTTCTCCAGTGACAACGCTCCCGACATTGTGGCCGGATACGACGTAGTCGTTGATGGTTCGGACAATTTTCCCACGCGGTATTTATCCAATGATATCTGCGTTTTCGCGCGCAAGCCGAACGTCTATGGTTCCGTCTTCCGTTTTGAGGGACAAACGACCCTATTCGCACCACATCTGGGGGGCCCATGCTATCGCTGTCTTTTTCCCGAACCGCCACCGGCGGACTCGGTTCCGAACTGCGCGCAGGCGGGTGTGCTGGGTGTGTTACCAGGCGTGATCGGAATGCTGCAGGCGATCGAGACGTTGAAATTGATTTTAGGCATCGGCACACCCCTCATTGGACGTCTCCTCCATTTTGATGCACTGCAGATGAAATTTCGGGAACTCAATTTACGGCGAGATCGCGGGTGTCCGGTTTGTGGTGACAACCCGACAATCTTTTCGCCGATGGACTATGAACAGTTTTGCGGAGTGCCTGACGAGGCAGGCATACGGGAGATATCACCCCAGGAACTCAAATCGAAAATGGATTCAGGCGAATCGTTCGAATTGATTGATGTGCGTGAACCATTTGAATACGAAATTGCGCACATTGATCGCGCAAAATTAATCCCTTTGGGAGAAATCGCGGACCGGGTAGACGAGTTGAAGCGCGAGCAGCCAATCGTCATCCATTGCCATAGTGGGATGCGCAGTGCTCAGGCGGTACGACTGCTACAGCAGCATGGTTTCACCAACGTTTACAATTTAGAAGGTGGAATCGATGCCTGGTCAGACCAAATCGATCCCAACGTGCCGAAGTACTAAAAGTATTGAGAAAATTGGCAGTGCCTCTTGTCGCTGAATTCATTTCAACGCGGCGTCCAACTGTTCAGTACTTGGCACGCCTTGCCACTGAGCGATCAATTCGCCTTTTCGTCCAAAAACGAAGACGGAAAAATCCGTCGCCGAATCTGCCTCGCCCAGCTGGGCCGCCATGGAACCATCAAAATCGGCCGCGACAAAAATGTCCTTCCGCGCGTCCCGCGCAATCTTCTTTGCGTCGTACCGGGCCTGAAGCCGTTTTGCTTCTTCATTTACGCGATGTCGAATCACCGATGTGGCGATCTTTCGTCCAAGGGCAGTATGTTTTCTGGTGAAGTGAACAATTGTGATCATTCGGTAATCGGGATTGCCCAGACAACGTTCCGGAACGCGGTCGCCTACCGTGCGCGCCTTTTCTCTTTGGCCGGGAGTCGTGAATACCACGACAGTTACGTGTCCATCTGCCGTGGAATGTTTGTTCCCATCGATGTCGACGAAATCGCGGGAGTAACTTTCGCCGACGGAGAGTGCTCCGCGTAACTGCGGGTCAATCAGCAAAATCAATGTTCCAATGAAGAAAAAGGATTGAAGTGCGCGCGGGGTCACAAGTAAGCAGATTGGCGATAATGTCGTGTCCTGACAAGATTCTATCTGTATGGTCGATGCTCTCGTCATCGCGTACGCTGCGCGGCAAGTTCGCCTGGCTGTTGATTGTTTTTGTCCTTTGTTTACAGGGCTGCGATCGCATGAGCTCGTCGCGACGCGCCCAGCTCATTCAGGACGCCGACACAAAATCGGCACAAGGCGACTTCGCGCGCGCTATCAGCTTGTATGAAGCTGCACTCGATGACAGCCCGAATTGCGCTGAAGTCCATTACAAGCTGGCGCTTCTGTATGATGACAAGCTAAGCGATCCTGTGAGCGCGCTTCATCATTTCAGACGTTATCTCGAGTTGAACCCCGGCGGTCCGCATAGCGCTGACGTCAAAAAGTCCATTAAACATGATGAGATCGCGGCGTTGACGGCTTTGTCTGGCGACTCTGTCATCACGCGGTCTGAGGCTGCCCGGTTGCGGAATGAAAATCTTAATTTGCACAAGGAACTGGAGGCGCGCACCGCCCCGGCGCGAAGTCTCACCGAGAAACGGAAAGCGGATGCCGCTCCCAAAGAGACCGCTTCAGAAAAGCGCGACCGAAGCTATGTTGTGCAATCAGGCGATACGCTTTTTTCTATTTCTCGAAAGTTTTATAAGTCGCCGAAGCGATGGAAAGACATCCTGGAAGCGAATAGAAAGAGCATTCACGACCCGAAAAAGCTTACGGTTGGTCAGACTCTCGTCATTCCCTGACCAGTGCGCGCGAAGAGCGCGTAATCGACGAGCTTAGAATTTGACCTGAAAGGCCACTGCCCCGCCGAGATTGGCCACTTGATAATCGAAAACGCTCTGGTTTGACTGGCTCGCCGCCAGAGTGCTAACCGCACTGACCGTAAGATATTTGTTCACGCGATAATTTGCGGTGAGAGCAAGAATTTCACTGATGTCGTCGCGATCTCCTTCATAATACTGGCGCACTACCAGAGTGCCGACCGCATTGACAAAGAAGGAACGCGTCAGAACCGCCGAGTAACCAACATACACCGCATAATCGCTCCGCTGGGCCGAGATCGCATTGATGTTTGGCGGCTGTCCAGATTCATCGGCCGCCATGCTGATATCCAAGTCGATGCCAAGAGTGAGTGTTTGGGCGCGGCCAAACTGAAACGGCATCGAGGCGTCCAAGATGATGGCGTGGTTTTGAAAGAAAGCGGCAAAGCTGTTCTTCTCCGTCAACCTGTTGTAGTCGTACTCAAGGCGCAGCAGCAGATTATGCCACTGTGGCACGAGGTAGCGCATTCCTACTTCAACATCAAAACTCCCAAAATTGAAATTGTCGAATCGATCGTAATAAAACAGCTGCTCCCGGACATCGATAAGGCCGTACAAATTATCGGTAATTCGCGGCTCGTAAAAAGCAGCTACTGCCGGTGCAACGACAAAATCGCTTTGCTCACCGCTTCGAGTCAGAGCCACATTCGAAGTCCAGTAAAATGGTGCACCCGCCGACAGCGTGAACGGATGATACTCGTCAGACCGTTTTAGAATTTGTTGTTCGCCAAGGTCAGCATCGCCGGGCGCGGCGGCAACGTTTCCACCTTCAGCTCCAGTTGGAGGAACGGTCCCGGGAAAGGCGGAAGGAGCCTGCTCGCGCGTCAACTGCGCCTGATCTGCGCTCTGGCCCCGGCCGCTATTCGCGGAGATGAAAAGCAGCACGCCCAATGTCGTGACAAGCCCGGGCAAACGACCGTCAAGGCAAGGTCTCACGCGTGCGAACACTTGCTGTATTTGTTGTCCCTGATGCCGTTACAGTTTGGAACCATATCAATGAGCAGGTTAGACCGCAGTTGTTCGATCTTAGAAGGCTCGCGTTCCGGAACCAAGACGATTATTAAGCACTGCGCGATCCCGCATCTGCCTCATGTCTGTCATCTGGCGCTGAACCCTGGCCATGCGTGCGACATTTAGACGGTCAGCCCGACGCGAATTGCGTTGATTGTGATGCGGAACTCTAAGTTTTCCGCCACGGCCAGGAACAGCGCCATCCAGCAGAGACAACAATTCGCCGCTGTTCTTAACGTTAATCACGTTGCGCGCCCTCTTTCCATTGGTGGGATTTCCAGGTCCAGTCTGAGGATCAAACGGTGGCCTCTCCGAAAGCGGGCGCGGTCTGTTTGCGCCCGCGCCGCCGAATGTTCCGGTCGTCGAACCATTACCCCCGAAGCCGGTATAATTCGGGTGATTTGTAAAAACATCAGCCAGATTATCGCCGCCGATGGTGACGACCACATTGTCGAAAATGGTAATGGAATCCGCGGCGAGAATCTTCTTACTATTCCCACCGAGCGTGACATTAGAAACAAAGTTGAGCTGGCCGTTGCTTCCCGGCGCATAAAGTTTCAGCGTTTCGTCAGCTGACAGAGTACCGCCGCCAATGATCAGTGCGCCGTTTGCTCCAAACACGCCGGCCTTCAGAACATCCCCGTGAACGCTGGCATTATTGAATGCGATCGTTCCCGCGCCGTCGATGTAGCTGAGGAAGGTGCCACCAACCTCGTAATTGCCGCCGAAAACATTGATGGCGCTGCCTCCTGCGCCATCACTGCCGTAAATCGCAAGCGTCGCATCGTTGGTAACATTTGCATTACCCTTCACGTTCATTTGAACGAGGCCAGCTCCAGCAATGACCCCTCCGGTGTTCTCGATCGTAGCTGACAAAGAATTCGCGCTAAGGCTTCCGGCGGCAACAGTGATCGCCGTATTGGTATCCATGGCGCCGCCGTTGTTTTGAATATCAAAAATCGCGTCGCCACGAGCGATGAGATCGCCAGCCACGACCAGTGTTACGAGGCCTCCGGTCCCAATTTCGCCGCCATTGTTTAGAAGAGTCAGGCTCAGGTTATTCGTCTCAAGATTACCGCCAACGGCGGCGAAAATGTTCGCGCCCTCAACGACATGATTGATGTTGTTGTTAATCAACAGCGTAGTATCGCCGCCGATATCAGTAGTCAGGTTGTTCCCAACGCTGAGGATAAGATTTGCCCCGGAATTAACGGTTTGTTGCACCGGAGTAATTATCTCCAGATCCACTCCCCCCGAGTTACTGTCGTTGCGGACAGTTAAATCCTGGCCTGTTGCGAGCGTTATGTTTTCACCGTTCAGTTGCGGGGCCTCCACCGCCAGTTCAACTCCGAGGAATAAATCGGCGGCTGTGAGACTTCCGCCAACTAGTAGATTGATATTCGCGCCAGTTCCCGATTGCGCAGCAGCCGTCGTTTCTAAGGCAAGCGATCCGCCTACGGTCAGGTTTTCACCCGCGAAGAGAGCGATATTGGCCCCGTCGGTGAGGTTGCTGATATCCGTTGCAATTGCGAGATTGCCGCCAACCAGGAAATCACCGCCAGCCGAAAGGGCTACATTAAGACCGGAAGTGATGCCGCCGTTTCTTCGAATAATTGTCAGGTCATTGCGAATATCCAACGTCTGACCAGCGAAAATGTTTACGTTGCCGTTGGAGTTGAAGGCTGTCTCATCAGAGATTTGACCAACCCAATGCAGGTCCTGACCCGCAAACAATGTAATGGTTGGAGCGTTAATTATGCCCTGACCGTCAATGGAAATGGTCCGGCCGACGTATGCGTACAGATCTTCTGTCGTCACTCTTGACGTCATTAGCAGGTCTCGTTCGGCAATAAGGCTAACCTGATTCGTAGTCGTGATGTCCGATCCGAGAGTCAGGTCGCTGGCTGAACCGCGAGCGTAAATAATGAGGTCATCGAGGCCGGAAAAAGAAACACCGGCACCCAACGTGATCGGCCCATTTTGTGTTGCCAATAGCAGACCGCGAATCCCGTCGAAATTCAGTTCGCCTGCGCCAGCCCCCGAGGTGATTCCGTTCACGGCGATCAGTGCCAGATTGGTCTCCCCGTTTGTGGTATCGATAGTCGGATCGCCGTTTAACTGCAGGGCGGTGAACTTGAATGCTGCTCCCGAGTTGTCGCCGATGAGACTATCGAACCCGCTTGCGGTGTCGAAAGGCGAGGTCGATCCAAAGCCCCATGCGGAGAAGGCGCCGTCAATCGATTGGCCCCGGTAAATTTTACCCAAATCGGTTACGCCATTCGTGGTGATTGACGGATCAGTACTGATAATTGTGTCACTCGTGATGATGTAAGGGTTCGGGGAAGTAATGGTCGCTGGCGTACCGAACTTGGTTGGTGTCCCTGACGGAGAAGGCGTTGGCGTCGGGGGTGACGGCGTGGGCGTTGGTGGCGGTGTGGGAGGTGGAGGCGTCGGCGATATCGGTGGAGGCGTCGGACTTGACGTCGAGTTTTTAACTAAAATGACTGGATTTGCGTTGGCGTTTTGATCTGTCGTGCCGACTACATTGATGAGGTTATTGGCGAGAGGCTGAGTGATTGACGCCAGCAGCTGCATGGCGAGCTGCTGGTTCATCACGTCCATGATCAAGGGCATGTTTTCCAATGGCGGGAAATCCTTGATCAAACGCGAGGTTTTCATCACCAGTTTTACATCAAACTTTTGTGGTTTCGTCATGCGCCGATCTGCGGTCATCGTCATCATTTCGCCACCATGGACGGTGACAGCCCGGTCAGGATGACCATTGGGGAAAAAGGTGCCTATTCCTTCCAACACCATAAATTTCGTAGGCGGCCCGGTTGAGATGAGAGCAGTCCCGCCGGTTACCGCTGCAGTAACAGCCGAAGTGGTAACCTTCACTGCCGGTGCTTTGGGCGGCACCTGCAACAGAACCGCACCGCTGGTGAGATCAAGTTCTCGCGCCCCCTGCTTAAAACTGAAAATTGTGTTCGCGCCCAGTCGCGTGAGGGTCAGGTCGGTAAACGTGAGTTCTGCGCGCGATTCCACGCCTGTGCGGACGCCCATCTGCTGTGTGACCTTGTCGTTCACCACTGCAGGGCGGGGCGCGCCATGAGGTTCCAACAACCGGACATCTTCGATTATCTGCGACACGCGCGCTTGCTGCGGTTGGTCTGCCGTAGCGAAGGACGCTGCGCCAAAAAGAGGAAGCAAGACCATTAGTCTGCCCAAAGCGATTTGCACAAAGCACTTTTTCATATGGGAGTTTTGCTAAGGTAAGTTCGGAGCGACGTTGGGACCGAGGGTTTGTAAGCGATGGGGAACGGCTAGCGCCGCAGTATTGCGGCCCGCTGTGTCAGGCTGCTGCTGATCGGTCACCGACAATTGTGTGCCGCCTCCAAAAATAACCAGATTCGTGTCGGCCAGGTTCTTGGCCGATTTTTCGTGTTGTTGTTTCCGGCCTTCTGCAGCTATCGACTTCACACTGGGCAGCGGAGGAAAGTCTGTAATGAAGTGGCTGGTTTTGGTGAACCGCTGAATATCGAAATCTACAGGATCGCTCAGCGCAGTCTCGGGATTGCCGAAAACCATCTGGCCGGGTGCTACAAGAACCGAATCCCCCAGATGACCGGGACGGTAAATGCGTGCCGTACCTTCAAGCACCAAAAATTTGTAGACGCCGGGATGGTACTCGATCATCGCCGTGGTGCCTGCTACCGCTGCTGCCACGCTACCCGCGTGAATAGTCGCCCCTTTTGCTTCTTTGGGAGCCTGAACAAGCACCGCGCCGTCCGCCAGGTTCAGCCCACGCGTTCCATGATTGAAATCAAATGCCGTATGTGCCAGAAGGCGAACGACAGTCTGGTCGTCGAAAGCCAGCTCGCTGCGTGATGCATTGCCGGTTCGAACAACAGTTTGTTCCTGCACGATCTCGTCTACTGAGGCCAGTCGCACGATCTGCTCGGAATTCGCTAATTGGACCCGGTTCTTTACACGCGTGATGCGGGCTTCGGTAGCGGATCCCGCGTCAACGCCGTTGGAAAACAACGCGGCAAGCGATGCGATGACCGTTATAAATACAAAGAGGCAAAGCTGCCGGTTCATGCATTTTGGTCGACAGACCTAATCCCGGCGGGCTTTTTGGCGCCTAAACCTCGTTAGGTCAAGGATTTTTTACACCCCTACAGAAAGATATCCGGAAATTGACGATCCAAGTTCCGGAAAACTTTAAGTTTTTTATCTCCGGCAAAACGTCCATGGCAGAGGGCGATTGATCCCCAGCTCAGACCACAAACCTTCTTACGCAAAACACCGACTACAGATCTGCAGCGGAATCGTTGTTCTCCATAGCGACTCCCAACAACTCGCGTTGCCATGGAACCAGCAGTGTCGATGCTCGACCAGGATCTGCTGCAATCGCTTCGAGCGTGCTTCGCGGTGCAATGAATGAAGGTTCCAGCCCGAGCTGCTCGGCGGATCTGTTTCGCCGGCGTTGTAGTTCTTCGGCGCGTTCAACTGTTTCATGACTCGGTCGAGTTCCGAAGTGACGCCGTCGGACCGGCCATTCTGATTCAGGAGCCTGCAATGCCGTTTGCGCTGCTTCGCGGAACGACTGACGCCGGCGAGACGAAAAATGTCGATAATCCGGAATGCTTCCCGAAACGAACTTCATTGAAGCTTTCAAAAGTTCCTCGTTACGCAAAACGTGAAACGGCGGGCGATCGGCCTTTTCTGCTTCCTGCTCACGCCATTGCCACAGGGCACGAAGCACCGCAGCTGATCGTCCGCGAAGTAGGCCAGATCCACGTATACGCCACAAGTCATCGTAATCGCGTATTCGCGAGACGCCCGCCTGCTCAATCGCACGCCGGCAAGACTGCCTCAGCCAATCTCTCCGGTGACAGCGAACCAGATCCGCTTCTAATTTTTCGGCGAGAGGCAACAAATAATGCACATCGTTAATCGCATATTCCGCCATGCGAACAGGCAGGGGTCGTCGTCCCCAGTTTGCCTTTTGCGAACCTTTGACCAGCGTCAGATCGAAATAGCGCTTGATCAGTGCAGCAAGGCTGAATTCGCGAATGCCAAGCAGACGAGCTGCAATTAAGGTGTCGAAGATCTTAACCGGAACGAGGTTCATCCCCCGGCGAAGCATTCGGAGATCATAATCCGCGCCATGCAGAACGATTTCTTTTCTTTCCAAACTGTCACGCAACGGCCCGAGCTCGATGTTGGCGAGAGGATCGACGATATAATCGCAAACAGTGCCGGATGATTGAAGATCTACGGATGTATTTGGATTGACATCAGAAACGCCTTCACCCGCCTCCCCGAGCGGAACGCTGACTTGGATCAAACAAAGTTTTTCCCGATAGGAATGCAGACTATCGGCTTCGGTATCGATTCCGATGCGATCAGCGGTTTCGATTTGCTCAATGACCTTTGCGAGCCGCCCAGCGTCCGTAATCACGTTTCCCGTCAGCGCAATCCGCTCAAAAGTAATTCCGCGTTGGTTTTGGTCGCGTGCAGGTTGTCGATCAACTTCTCCATCGCTTCGAGAGGCGGAAGAGCTGCCATTGTTTTTCGCAGCATCAACACGCGTTCCCATTCATCGGGATGATATAACAGCTCTTCGCGGCGCGTGGCGGAGAGCATGGGATGGATCGCCGGGTAGAGCCGCTTTTCCTGCAGGGCCCGATCCAGGTGCAGCTCCATATTGCCGGTGCCTTTAAATTCTTCGAAGATCAGTTCATCCATTCGACTGCCGGTTTCAGTCAGCGCAGTCGCAAGCACAGTCAAACTGCCGCCTTCTTCCGCGTTGCGCGCGGAACCGAAAAACTTTTTCGGTTTGATCAGTGCCTTCGCCTCCACACCGCCGGACATGATTCGCCCCCTGCCCGGCTGGAGATTGTTATATCCACGAGATAGCCGCGTAATGCTGTCAAGCAGAAGCACCACGTCCTGTTTCATCTCCACAAGACGTTTGGCGCGTTCCATCACCATTTCTGCCACTTGCACATGGCGTTGCACGCTTTCGTCGAAATTGGAGTGATAAATCTGGCAATCGACTTCCCGCTTCAGATCCGTGACTTCTTCCGGCCGCTCGTCCACCAGGAGCAGTATGAGAACCACTTCAGGGTGATTAACCCGAATCGCTTTGGCAATCTCCTTCAACAGAATGGTCTTTCCCACTCGGGGCGGTGCGACGATCAATCCCCGTTGACCGCGACCCAGTGGTGCCAGCAAATCCACTGCGCGTGCAGCGATGGAATTCGTCTTTGGATTCTCCAGAATGATCCTGCCCTGGGGGAACTGAGGCGTTAACTTGTCGAATTCTGTCGGCTCTTCCCAATCTTCGACGGCGTAGCCCTCAATCTGCGTGACTTTATCAAGAGCCAGGAACTTCCCGCGTTGGCCCGGCAATTGCACCGTTCCTAAAATTTTTTGGCCAGGCCGCAAATGGTGTTGTTCAATAAGCGCACGAGCGACGCAGACATCTTCAGGTACAGGTAAAAAGTTCAATTTTGGCCAGCGCAACATGGCAAAGGCATCGCCGACCTGGTCAAGGAACCCTTCCGCGGTCACGGTGGCGCCGACAGTCAATGCGGCCCGCACAATGTCGAGGACGTGTTGATGGCGCGACCGAGTGGGATGCAAATACACGTCCAGGTCGTGCGCCAGCGCTTCGAGTTTTTCGCTGGGAGACTCTTGAAGTTCGTTTAAGTCGAGCGTGAGATCCGACCTTGTTTTACGTGCTTCGCTGGACGACGCCTCGCTCGATTGACCCGATTCAACCAAAACCGCATTGCCGGTACTGGATTCGCCAGGCTCCATCGTTTCTGTCTGCGAGCTCGAGCCCTTTATCTTTCCTTGCATAATTGGTCTTGCCAAAGCGCCACAAGCTTTCTCGCTTGTTGCATCAGCGTTTCGCGATTGCTGTTATTCCAGACAACGTGATCCGCTCGCTGGATTTTATCTTCCAAAGGCATCTGTGAGTTGATCATTTGCTGGGCATCGGAATTTTTCAGAGATTTCCGCTGCACCAATCGTTGTAACTGCAGGTTTGGCGACGACGCGACGACGACCACTCGGTCGCACAAGGTTTCACCACCGGTTTCATAAAGGAGAGGAATGTCCGCAAAGAAAAAGTCACGAGAGTTACGATGCCTTTGAGCTTCCGCCATCCACTGGCGCCGAATCCGAGGGTGAAGAATTTGTTCGAGCACGCGTCGTTTAGCCGCGTCTGCAAAGACTATGGCCCCAAGTTTGGTTCGATTCAAGTCCCCCCCCGCCGATAACACGCCAGTACCAAACCGATCAAGGATTTCCTGTTTCACTTCAGGCAGTTCGACCAGCGAACGCGCTGCCTGATCAGCGTCAAAAAACTTCGCAGCGGGAAGCACTTCGCAAAGACATCGGCAAAATGTGCTTTTCCCCGTGGAAATCCCTCCGGTGATCCCGATAGCAGGCATTCAAGTGAGCATTAAGACCAGTGGTGGTTTTGAAGCGGCATCAGTCTCCACATCAGCAACGATCTGTTCAAACCCACGTATCACATTTCAAAAAACGAAAAAAGTTCCATGCAGTCAACCGTTCAATCATCCAACCGAATCGATCGAAGACTTCAGGCCCAGCTGATCCATAACCGAGTGGAACCGAAAGTCGCAACCGCGCGTTCACACAGTCCTGTCGCAACTGGCGCAAACAGTGACAAAAAAAATGAACCGGCAGAGTTGTGTGCCGGAAGTAACAAAACTGTAACCAATCATCAAAGCCTTCGTATAGCGCGTCGCGCGATTCACGAATTAATCTCAACCGGAGGAATTACAAAATGAATCGCACGCAACTAAACAGCAAACCTGCACCAACACAATCCATGTCCCGCAACCCAGTGAAGCGTTTCGCGTACATTTGCGCGGCCGCGACCTTGCTTCTCTCCGCAATTGCGCCCCTGGTGGCGGCGCCAAACGCTTCCCAACCTGCTTCCTCGGATATGGGCGGAATGGCGCTGAGGGAGGCGGTCAACGTAGCGAATCCCGAAGGCACGCCGCCAGTCCCGCTTATTGAGCAAGGCGCCGTCCAAGTAAAGCTCGCAACAGTGGCCAGTGGATTAACCGCGCCGCTCGAACTCACTTCAGCAAATGATGGCACCGGCCGTCTTTTCATCGTCCAGCAAACTGGACAGATTCGCATCTTACGAAATGGCGCCGTTCTACCGACTCCTTTCCTTAACGTCGC